>CAYTWG010000025.1:0-32637 GCA_964442005.1 uncultured Bacteroides sp.
GGAAAAAGGACAATCGGGCGATGTCTTGTCTCTGCAACTGTTGCGGAGATTAAGCGTAATCTACTGTACTTCGATTAGGCAGCAAGAGCGTAGTTGTTTTCGCCATTTAAAATTTTGATGTCCCAGATTATAGAGCGTAGCCATCATTGCTCTGCATGCTTACACACCACCTCTACACGCTGTCAAAACCGGTCAACCCCGTGTTATGCGCGGTGCGCTTTGTAATCTGCAAAGATAACGTATGAGATTGAATTGAGACGCTTTGTTTATGGTTTTTTAACAATTAACGTTTGCCCCATTGACTCCGGGAGGTGCCGATTCGCAGGACCGTTCAGTCGGCTATAATCAGTGCCGATGCCTGTGCTGCGATGCCCTCTCCGCGACCGGTGAATCCGAGTCGCTCGGTTGTAGTAGCCTTTACCGATACGCGGTCAGCGGTTATGCCGAGATCGGCAGCGACGGTTTCAATCATTGCCGGGATATACGGTAACATTTTAGGAGCCTGGGCGATAACTGTCACATCGACGTTGCCTACGCGGTATCCTTTTTCGGAAATCAACTCTACAACGCGACGCAGCAGATGGCGTGAGTCAGCCCCTTTGTATGTAGGATCGGTGTCAGGGAAGTGGAATCCTATGTCGCGCATCGCGGCTGCACCAAGCAGAGCGTCGCACAACGCGTGGAGAGCGACGTCGGCATCGCTGTGACCAAGCAGCCCGAGATGGTAGGGTATTTTTACACCGCATATCCATAGTTCCCGGTCGGGAACCAGTCGGTGGACGTCAAATCCGTTTCCTGTCCGTATGTCCATGAGATAAGTAGTCGTCAGTTATTAATGGCGGAGGGTTAAGGGTGTCAGCGTCGTTTCCCGATAAGTTCACGCAGACCGTCCATGTCAAATGTCAGGGTGAAGCGGAGTGTCTGGTCAAGAGGAGAGGTTTGTGCGGTCGAGAGCATGTAGGAAGCGTCAAGGCGCACAACGTTCAGCGAGAAACCTGCTCCGAATCCGAAGTACTGGCGGTTACCTTTGTACTGGCTTTCGTGGAAGTAGCCGGCACGTAGGAAAAACTGTTGGTTGTAGCTGTACTCGGCTCCGATAGAGTATGTGATTTCACGCATTTCCTCTTTGAAGCCGCCGGGGGCGTCGGTGAAAGACTTGAAGATACCGGTGATAGGCGACATGTTCTCCCATTTTTCTTCAGCGTCGAGGTATTCGATCTGTCCCTCGGGGGTGTCCATGTCATAGTCGATTTCGCGCGGCTTGGCGGGGACGAGTAGTTTGTTGAGGTCAAGCGACAGAGCAAGGGTATGATAGTCAGCGAGCGGGAACATGAATGTGGTTCCGAGTCGCAGATTTGTCGGAAGAAAGACGGGATCCTCACCATTGTTATAAGATACCTTTGAACCGATATTGGATATGTTCCATCCCAACGACCACTGACACTCGTTGCGTCCTATAACCGGATAGGAGGTATAAAAGCCCGAAATATCGGCTGCAAATGCCGACGCGCCGACGGTCTGGTCGCCGGCATACGACTCGGAGAATCCAAGGTCGGAATAAATGTACCGGAACACGACGCCCATTGAGTAGCTCTCGGAGAGCTTGCGCGAGTAGCCTACGTCAAACGAGAGTTCGTAGGGGTTGAGCGACTGCCCTGCACCGCCGGTTATATCGCTTGTGTTGACCTCTCCGAGCGAGAAGTAGCGGAGCGATGCGCTCAGCGCCTGATTGTCGCTGGAGCCGAGTTTCCAATATCCCGCGAGGTTGGCGAGGAAAATGTCATTGACGAGTTTGCGGAGCCACGGAGTGTAGCTTAACGAGACACCGCCCTGGCTGTATGCAAATGCATACTTTGACGGGTTCCAGAACTGAGAGTTGGCATCGGGCTCGGTTGCCGCGCCAAGATCACCCATCGACGCTCCACGGGCATCGGGGGCAATACTCAGGGATGTTACGCCGGTTGAAATGGGGTTGAACTCGTTTTTCCCGCTCTCATCGGCGAGTGCGACCGATCCTCCCGCAGCAACGGCGAATACAATTATAATAAGATGTTTCAGAATATCCTTCATCAGTAGTATCGAAATATTGATTTTACTATATTAGTAACTGAAAAGAACCTGATTTATTGTATCGTCAGGGTTAATTGACGGTTGACGCGGACTGTAAAGGTGTTATTTTTTTACGGTATCGTTGCCGGAATCGGTTGAGGATGTGTCGGTTGACGGTCGATGAGTCTTTTCGGGCGCCGGATAGGAGACACGGGAGTGGTACATCGTGCGCAGACGGGTGATGAACGACTCCTTTATCGTCTGTATGTCGCGGAACGACAGCGGCGACTCGCGGTGGAGCCCGTCGTTTACCTGCGCGTCAATAAGACGGTTTACCATTTCTGCTATTGCCGCCGGCGAGTGGTCGGTCAGAGAGCGTGATGCCGCCTCGACCGTGTCAGCCATCATGAGCAACGACGCCTCTTTAGTCTGAGGATTGGGACCGGGATAGGTGAATAGAGACTCGTCGACCTCTTCGTCGGGGTGCTGGCGGCAGTATATAGTGTAGAAATATTTAGCCTTGCCCTTGCCGTGGTGCTGGAGTATAAGATCCCGGAGCACTTTGGGAAGCTTAGCCTTGTCGGCTCTTTTCACTCCGTCATGGATGTGGTTTAGCAGGATACGGGCGCTCTGAACCGGGCTTAGTGCGTCATGGGGATTGACACCGTGCTGATTCTCGGTGAAGAAAGCGGGATTATTGATTTTACCGATATCGTGATACAGGGCACCCGCTCTGACGAGCTGCACGTTGGCGCCGATGCGTGTCGCGGCATTGGATGCAAGGTTGCTGACCGCCATAGAGTGCTGGAACGTTCCGGGACATTCTTCCGAAAGTTCCCGGAGCAGCGGATTGTTGATATCGGAAAGTTCGACAAGAGTGACCGACGAGATGAGTCCGAAGAGTTTCTCAAATATGAATATAAGAATGTAGGCAAACGTTATCAGCACCATGTTGATGGCAAAGTAGCCTATCAGGCGTCCTGACAGCGCCGATAGACCGGCGGTGGTCATCAGCTCGATCGCAACGTAGGAGAGCACGTAGCACAGAAAAACTATTATTGCCGTGCGCAGCAGTTGTGAGCGTCTTGAAAGTTCCTGAAGCGAGAAAATAGTGACTACGCCGACTACGATCTCAATAAAAATGTATTCAAGCTGGAACGATGAGAAAAATGTGCAGAGCAATATTTCTATAAGATAGGTGAACATTGCCGTTTTTCTGTCAAAGAACACAACCATCAGGATGGCGAGGATGGAGAAGGGCACGAGGTAGAGTCCTATCGAGAACGATGCCGACAGGACTGCGGCAAGCACGTAGAAGCTGACGAGCAACAGTATGATAGCTAAAAGCTGCCGCAGATTGTCAAAAGATTCACGCCTGTAGAGAAACAGGAAAATGTATTGCAGACCAAACAGTATGAATGTGAAAAGAATCTGACCGATAGACGTGTTGATGTCCTTAGTCGTTGTTGCCGTGTCACGGTTGTTGACCATCGTTTCGTAGGTCATCAGGATCTGGTTAAGCTTCGGAGTGACGATGTCACCGCGGTCGATGATGCGTTCGCCCTGTTGAATGACTCCTATCGCCGCTTTGACCGGGAGAGTTTTCTCGTTGTAAAGTCTTGATGTCTCGGCGGTGTCATTGACGATGTTGGGCGACAGCAGGGTAGAGAGCTTTATATCCTGAAGCGCATGGCGTATGTCGGGGTCGTGTATTACGCTGTCGATGTAGGCGTAAGCGTTGCGCTGAGACTTGAACGTGGTGGCGGGGATCTCTACGGCAACAGCGTCCTCGATGATTCTCACTTCTGAGAGGATGCCGTCGGAAACCATTTCCGATGTCTCAGGGCTTATGATACCAATATTATACAGGTGGTCAATGACGTTTATAGCCTCAGCTTTCTGTGATGCAGAGATCGAGTGCAAGGCATTGATGCGTTCGTTGATTGATGCGGCTATGGTGTTGTCACGCTTGTAAACGGGAATAAACGAGGCGTTGATGGAGTCGATCAGCATATTGACGCTTGCTGAGTCGCGGTAGACCGGAATGTCAAACGGAGCCGTCAGCAGGGCATGGGTCCAGGGACGGTTTTCTTCATATATGTAATTCTGACGATTGTTGCGCGGCAGAAGATAAAACACAATCCCCGATGCTATAATAAATATGAGTATACGGGTAAGCGACTGACGTGAAGTGTACTTCATTGCAATGGCTTTTTAAAGCGTTGGTTAATATGATGACATGATGAGGTAATCAATGTATGCGGGCGGCTTTGGTGACCCCTTCGATTTTTTTTACTTTGTCGCAGAGGTCGTAGACGATGTGTGCGTCCTCGACCTTTACGGTCAGGTCGCAGTGGAATACCTCTTTCTCGGCTTCGATGTCGAGACGCCTTATGTCAATCGACATGTGGTTGGAGATTGTCTGAGTCAGTTCCTGGAGGATGCCAAAACGATCGATGCCCTCGATGTGTATGTGAGCAAGGAATTTACCGGTGGTGACAGCCCATTTTGCGGAAACTATCTTCGGTCCGTAGCTTGCCTTAAGCGCCATCGCACGCGGGCAGTCAAGCGAATGGATCGTTACCTCATTGTTATCGACAAATCCAAGGACCTCGTCGCCGGGAATAGGACAACAGCAACCGGCAAAGTTGAAGTTTGCACCGTTCTCGTCATACCGCAGGATATATGTCTCCTTCATGTTGATGGGTTTCGGATTGTCGCTGTCGGTTTCTGACTCTTCCGGCTTGTTCTTGCTGTTGTTGCGCCGGAATATTTTTGACAGCAGTCCCTTCGATGATGACGAGTGTCGTTTGAGAGCCTTGGCAATGTCCTCGTCGAGTACAATCTCTTCGTTTCCTATACGCGAGTACAGCTCTTCGCGGTTGGCTGCGCGGAAGATTCCGAGCAGCTTGGTTATCATCATGTTGTTGTCATCGATAGCGTTCTGCCTCAGGAACTCGTTGAATTTCTCTTTGCCACGGGCTATGACAGGCTGTTGCTCCTTTCGCAAGGCGGCACGCAGACGCGTCTTGGCTTTTGCGGTGGCAAGAAAGTTGATCCACTCGGGCTTGGGTGTCTGTGACTGCGATGTCAGTACCTCGACCTGGTCACCGCTCCTGAGACGGTGGCTGAGGGGTACAAGCTTGTGGTTGACCTTACCGGCAATGCACCGGCAGCCTATCTGGGAGTGGAGTTCAAACGCCACGTCGAGTACGGTGGAGTCCTTTGGTAGCGTAATAAGCTCGCCCTTGGGCGTGAACACCACGATTTCCGAAGCGAAAAGATTTAATTTGAGAGTGTCGAGAAAGTCGATTGCATTGGGCTCGGGATTGTCAAGGATATCCTTGATGGTGTGGAGCCATGCGTTGAGTTCCGACTCTTCGTCGCTCTCGCCGATTTTATATTTCCAGTGTGCCGCAAATCCCTTTTCAGCAATCTCGTCCATGCGGCGCGAGCGTATCTGCACTTCGATCCAGTTGCCGTCGGGACCCATCACGGTCAGATGCAGAGCCTGATAGCCGTTAGCCTTGGGGTTGCTTATCCAGTCGCGCGTACGGTCGGGGTGAAGTTTATAGAGGTCGGTTATCGCCGAGTAAATCTGCCAACATATCGATTTCTCCTTTGAGGGATCGTCACATTCAAAGATGATGCGCATGGCATACAGGTCGTAGACCTCATCAAAGGGGATATGCTTGGTTTCCATCTTGTTCCATATCGAATAGACGGACTTGACACGTGCTTTCGCTGAGAATTTAAGACCGATCTCTTCAAGGCGTTTGGTGATCGGCGCCGAGAAATCGTTGTAGACCATAGAGCGGCGGCTCTCCGATTCTTCAATCTGGCGTTTAATGCGTTCGTATGCCTCGGGATGCTCGTATTTGAAACTCAGGTCCTCAAGCTCGGTCTTGATGGCAAACAGACCGAGACGGTGAGCGAGCGGAGCATAGATGTAGAGCGTCTCGCCGGCAATCTTATATTGCTTGTTGGGCGCCATCGACCCGAGTGTGCGCATGTTGTGAAGGCGGTCAGCCATCTTTATAAGCACCACTCTGATGTCCTCTGACATGGTAAGCAGAAGCTTGCGGAAGTTTTCGGCTTGAGCCGACGCTTTGTCGCCGAATATGCCGCCTGAAATTTTGGTCAGACCGGCTACAAGCTGAGCTATCTTTTTACCGAAATGCTGCTCTATGTCCTCGACTGTGTAGTCAGTGTCCTCCACAACATCATGAAGGAGCGCCGCGCATATTGACGTGGAGCCGAGTCCTATCTCCTGACTGGCGATTTTTGCTACGGCGATAGGGTGAAGGATGTAAGGTTCACCCGACCGACGGCGTATTCCCTTGTGGGCTTCCTTTGCAAACCGGTAGGCACGCTCGATAATTTCAACTTTTTTCCTATGGTTGCTCTTAAGATATCCGTCGAGCACGTCCTGGAACGCATCTTCGATCATGCGGTCCTCCTCAGGGGTTGTAAAAGCGTTTTTCGTCATAATGCGATTGTATAAAGCGGCAAAAATGGTGTAATAACTACAAATTTACAACAAAACAGCGAAACCATTGCAAAACAATTATTACTTTTGTAGAAATATTTAAAAAAAAGTGGGGTAGGCGGGTGTTCCGTCATGTCCCGGTAAAAAGTTATATCCTTTCAATACAATGAAGAAATATGATTTTGATCAGGTGATAGACCGTCGCGGGAGTGGTGCGGCTAAGTTTGAGCAGCTTGGTACACTGTTCGGAACCGATGACTTGATTCCTTTGTGGATTGCCGACATGGACTTTGCTGTGTGTCCTGAAATCACGGAGAGTCTGCGTCAGCGCATGTCCCACCCCATCTATGGTTACTCCGAGCCCGGTGCCGGATATTGGGATTCAATACTCTGTTGGCTTGACCGCCGTCACAGCATGAAAGTGTCACGTGACGAGATAACATATATCCCCGGAGTCGTAAAAGGGATCGGATTTGCAGTCAATTATTTCACCCGTCCCGGCGACAAGATAGTTATCCAACCTCCGGTATATCATCCGTTTAAAATGGTTATCGAGGGGAATGACCGCGTCGTGGTAAACAATCCCTTGATCAAGGATGGCGACAATTATCGGATGGATATTGAGGGATTGCGTCATATAATCGAGACCGAGAAGCCCGCTATGATGGTGATATGTAACCCGCACAATCCTATCGGCATACAGTGGGACGAGGAGACTTTGCGCGAGGTTGCGTCGATGTGCCGTGCCAACGGGGTCAAGGTGGTGTCAGACGAAATCCATGGCGACCTGATGCTTCACAAGCGCCGTCACATACCGTTTATCGAGGTGAGCGACGATGCTGCTGCTGTCGGTATCATGCTCGGCGCACCGTCAAAGACGTTCAATATCCCGGGCATGGTCAGCTCATGGTGCATAATTAAAAACCCGGAGCTACGTAACCCGTTCTTCAAGTGGTTGGAAACTAATGAGTTCAATGCTCCTACATTTGTTGCCACTCTCGCTACGGAGACGGCTTATAACAATGGTGAGCAGTGGCTCGAC
Source organism: uncultured Bacteroides sp. (assembly GCA_964442005.1). GTDB lineage: Bacteria > Bacteroidota > Bacteroidia > Bacteroidales > Muribaculaceae > JAAVFS01. The sequence goes on from CAYTWG010000025.1 coordinate 7,581, forward strand.
GAGGCGCTTGAATACATACAGGAGAACATCGACGCCGTGAGTGACTATCTTGCCGAGAATCTGCCGGAGGTAAAGGCGATACAGCCCCAGGCTTCATTCCTTATATGGCTTGACTGTACCGGACTGCATCTTCCGCAGGAGAAGCTTGTTAGCCTGTTTGTCAACGATGCTCATCTTGCGCTTAACAATGGTGCCATGTTTGGAGAGGAGGGCGTCGGTTATATGCGTCTTAATGTCGCCACTCCGCGCACCGTGCTCATGGATGCTATGGAGCATCTTAAAAAGGCGATCCACCATTGATTGATATTGTATTTCTGACGATATAACCCCACGATGGATATACGACTCTTTCCCCCTGAGGAACTATATGAGGCAACCGTCATGTTGCCGTTGTCGAAGAGCATCAGCAACCGTGCGCTGGTGATGAATAGCCTTGCCGGCGAGTCGGAACTGAAATTTGATGTAGCCGGTTGCGACGATACGTCGGTGATGGTGGCGGCGCTCTCGGCTGAGAACGGCTCGACTGTCAATGTTGGCGCGGCAGGGTCGGCAATGCGGTTTCTCACAGCCTATTTCGCCTCGCGCGAGGGTATAACCGTGACACTTGAAGGGTCGGAGCGTATGCACCGTCGCCCGATAGGGGTGCTTGTCGATGCGTTGCGCCGTTGTGGTGCCGATATAAAGTATGCCGGCGAGGATGGATTCCCTCCGCTTGTCATCAGCGGGCGACGTCTTAAAGGGGGCGAGCTCTCGATGCCGGGCGATGTCAGTTCACAGTTTGTGTCGGCGCTGCTCATGGTCGCTCCTCTGATGGATGAAGGGCTGCGGCTTACGCTTGAAGGTGACATTGTGTCGACCCCATATATAAAGATGACTATCGGGATGATGTCGGACCGCGGCATCGTCTGTGAGATGGAACGTAATGTGGTGACGGTCTCTCCCGGGACATATAATGTTGTAGACACACCGGTAGAGCGGGACTGGAGCTCGGCGTCTTACTGGTATTCGATAGGCGCTCTGTCATCATCGGTGATTTCAATGCCCGGTCTTGAACGACATTCATTGCAGGGCGACAGTGTCCTGACAAAATATTTTGAACAGCTCGGAGTGCTGACCGAGCGCGATGACAGTGGAGCGCTATGTACAATGCCGTCGCCAGAGATGTATTCGCGTATAGAACTTGATCTTATCGATCAACCTGACCTTGCGCAGACAATCGCGGTGACATGCTGCGCTCTTAATGTACCCTTCACTCTTACCGGACTTTCGACGCTCAGGGTGAAAGAAACCGACCGCCTTGAAGCCATGTGCCGCGAACTTGACCGGATCGGCTGCATCGCCGAGGTCCGAGGCGGGTCGGCTCTCGTGTGGGACGGCGCTCGTCATCCGGTGTTTGAGATGCCTGAGATAGAGACTTATGATGACCACCGCATGGCGATGGCATTTGCTCCGCTCTCGCTGTATATCCCGGGACTGGTCATAAAGGATGCCGGCGTTGTGTCCAAATCATATCCCGGTTTCTGGGATGATCTCATAAATGTAGGGTTTACAATAGAAGAAATCGTAGCCGAGTGAAATCATGGCAGTTGCAGCGATAATAGCATTGGCATTAATAGTGGTGGGGGCGTTGTTGTATCTCCACCATCGTCTGACGGGCGGAGACCAACCATCGTCAGCTTCCGACGCTCATGATGTCGTTGCTGATGAAGGCTGCTGTGGAATGCACATCACATGTGAAAAAGATTCACTGGTTACGGGACTGGATGATAAAGTAGAATATTATGATGACGAGGAGCTTGACGTCTATGCCGGGAAGCGCTCCGAAGAGTATTCTCATGACGAGATAGAGCAATTCCGCGACGTCCTGCTGACACTGCGCCCCGATGATATAGCCGGTTGGGCGCGTAGTATAGCTATGAGAGGCATCGTGTTGCCGTCTGACGTGCGTGACGAGCTCCTGATGATTGTTGCTGAGGCAAGAAATAACAAGGACAGACAATGATGGAATTTCTTTCATACGGTTTCTTTCAGAACGCATTGCTCGGAGTACTGATAATCAGTGTCGCTGCCGGTATGATAGGCACATACATCATCACGCGCCGTCTCGTGGCTATATCGGGCGGTATCACTCATGCCTGTTTTGGCGGACTTGGGTTGGGCTACTTTCTGGGTATCAGTCCGATAGCGACTGCGGCGATGTTTGCGGTGGCTTCGTCGGTCGGCGTCGAGTGGATGTCGACGCGTTATCGCGTGCGCGAGGACTCGGCAATAGCTGTCATGTGGTCGCTCGGAATGGCTGTCGGGGTGTTGTTTGTGTTTCTGACGCCGGGCTATGTCCCTGAGCTTAACTCATTTCTCTTTGGCAACATATTGACTATAACCGTGACCGACCTTATTGTATTTGCCGTTTATACCGTGCTGCTGTTGCTGTTTTTCGTAACATGCTATCGCCGTATAGTCGCCTGTGCGTTTGACCGTGACTTCGCTCGGGTCGCCGGGTTGCCGGTCAAATTCGTCACCTACGCCATGACGGTCTTTGTGGCTGTGTGCATAGTGCTGACAATAAGGCTTGTCGGTATCATGCTGCTGATGTCGATGCTGTCGTTGCCTCAGATGATTTCCGAGATATATTTTCACCGTTTTAAGGATATGATGATAGCGTCGGTGATTGTTTCGGTAGTGTGCTGTCTCGGTGGTTTGCTGCTGTCAACGCTTGTCGACGTGCCGTGCTCGGCTATCATTGTCATCATCATGGCGGCATTGTTTGTCGTGCTGCGTGTCACACGTTCAATAGCAAGGGAGGTGAAATGTCGCTCCTGAAACTTAAAAAGAGATACATAATAATTATTGCGGTTGCGTTGGCTGCCGTTGCAGTCGGGATACGTATTGTCAGCCGGCGGCTGTCAGGGGGTGGCGCGCATCCTTCGTCAATAGAATATCCTGTCAGGGGTATCGATGTGTCGGCTCATAACGGCGAGATCGATTTTGAGCGTGTCGCAGCCACGGGTGAGGTCGACTTCGTGATGCTCAAGGCGACCGAGGGCACCAATTTTAAGGACTCGCGGTTTGTCGACAATTATCGTAAAGCCGTAAGGGCGGGACTCAAGGTCGGGATATATCATTTTTTCAGATTTGATACCGACAGCGAGCTGCAGGCGATAAATCTCCTACACTCGCTCAGAAACCGTCGGGTTGATTTCCCTGTGGTGATAGATATCGAGGAGTGGGGTAATCCCGACGGACTTGCGACTTCCAAGATAGTTGCGTCTCTGAGGTCTGTGATAGAGATAGTTGAAAAAGCCGGTTATCCTGTCATGCTTTATACCAACAAGGATGGCTATCAGCGTTTTATAAAAGGTAATTTTGATGATTATCCGTTGTGGATATGCTCTTTTACCGACCCGCCGGTCGATGGTCGCTGGCTGATGTGGCAGTACAGCCATCGGGGGCGTGTCGACGGAATCGATGGTAATGTTGACCTGGATGTCTTTGCCTTCGACACAATACCGTCCATGCTGTTGGCTCCGGCACAATAAAAGCTGTGTCATCACGTTATTTCCTATGAAGATGCCGATTAGCCGGCAGCTGAAAAAAGAGGCTATAAATCGATGAAATTGAAACGAATAATTAAAATAAAGGCTTTTATCTTAACCGCGATTTTGCTGACTGTCAGTGTGATAGTTGCCCATGCTTTGCCGCTGTCGACCTATGCGCCGTCGTCGGTGCTGTCTGATGGTCGCTGGGTCAAGGTGAGTGTTAAGGAGAGCGGAATCCACTTCTTGTCCCGCAGCGAGCTTCAGCGCATGGGGTTCAGCGACATTTCGCGGGTAAACGTATACGGTTATGGCGCGATGCGTCTCCCTGATCGTCTGGATAACACATATATTGATGATCTCCCCAAGCTTCAGAGCGTCGTGACTGACCGTGGAATTTATTTCTACGCAACCGGTCCCGTGAGCTATACTGATCTTTCCGGTTCAAGGATACGTCATGCCAACAATCCGTTTACCGATTTAGGATATTATTATCTGAGTGATTTTGAGACAGAATCGCGTGAGATTATGTCGGCAGGGTCGCCGTCAGCAGCGTCTCCCGCTGCCTCGTTTACCGAGGTGGTTTTCCATGAACGCGATCTTGTATCGATAGGTGAAACAGGACATTATCTTGTCGGCGAGGATTTCCGGTACACTACCTCTCAGACATTCAATCTATCCATTCCTGATAAAGTCGAAGGGACGAAAGCATGGCTGGAGTGTAGTTTTGTAGCCAACAGCATACAGTCGTCACGACTTGCGTTCACCGTCAACGGTAGCGCTCTTAGTCCGGTTAGCGCCGATAATATTTCCGAAAACCGTGATCAGGAATATACACATGGCAAGGAGGTCTTTCCTGCAAGAGAAATAGATGTTGACGGAGAGAAACTTGCTGTCGGCATCAATTTCTATCCATCCGGTACGATAAAAATGGCACGGTTGAACTATCTGTTGGTCAACTATTCCCGTCATCTCCGTCTGCGCGACGGCAAATTGCAGTTTTCGTTGTCGGGCACACAGGCTCGATTGCAAGGCGCTGCTGCGTCCACTCATGTCTGGGATGTGACCGACCCGTGTGATATCAAGGCTATGAATGTCGGGGTAGATGGTGACGCTGTCGTGTGGACCAATTCTTATTCCGGTCGCCGCCGTTACTGTGCGTGGAATGAAAATGCGGCATACCCGTCGCCGGTTTTTGTGGAGAATGTCTCCAATCAGAATCTTCACGCCGAGGAAGTGCCCGATATGGTGATTTTCACTCTTTCACCCTGGGTGTCTCAGGCGCAGCGCGTTGCCGACCTTCACCGTAACTCGGTCGACAGTCTGCGGGTCCTTGTCGTCGAGCAGTCAGCCGTGTTCAACGAGTTCTCCTCGGGAGCGCCCGATGCCAATGCGTTCCGCAAGATGCTGAAGATGTTTTGGGACCGCTCGCAGAGCGGTGATACTGAACACGCTCTGCGTTATGCTCTTTTCATGGGGCGTGGTTCCTATGACAACCGGCGTCTCACTGCCGACATAAAGGCTCTCCGATATCCGATGATGCCGATTTGGGAGTCGGACCGAGGTCTGACTGATAATGACTCGTTTACTACTGATGATATTTTTGCATTTCTTAATGATAATTCCGGCAGCAGCCTGAGCAGTGATTACATGTGTATCGCTGTCGGACGTATGCCTGTTGTGTCGCTTGAGGACGCGCGTAATGTGGTCGACAAGCTGATTTCTTATTGTCAGCCTTCAACTCCGTCGGGTAGTCGTAACTGGCGTAACCGAGTGCTCATCGTCGCCGATGACGAGGATGGCGGCAAGCACATGAAGCAGGCAGAAACCGCCTCGGCTAACATGATGGCAAGCACCGGGGGCGGTCGCATGGTGTACGACAAGATATACATCGATGCTTATCAGCGTATCAACGGTACCTATCCCGGTGCGCGTGATGACATGTTCCGTATTCTTGACGAGGGTGTCGTGTGGTGGAATTATTCCGGGCATGCCAACACTACGTCGTGGACTCATGACGGGCTTATGACTTATTCCGACATCAATTCGCTCTATCTTCGTCACTATCCCCTCGTGTTTGCCGCGACATGTGACTTCCAGCGTTGGGACTCGAAGGATATTTCGGCTGCCGAGATTCTTTACCGCAGTACCGGTGGCGGAGTGATAGCATCGATAAGTGCCACCCGTCCCGTGCTGATAACCGAGAACGGTACGATGTCGGCTGCGATGGGTACTTATGCGTTTGCGCTCGGTGATGACGGTCGCTATCTCCCTATCGGCGAGATTTTACGTCGTGCCAAGAATAATTACGGCGGTTCGACAGGCTCGTCAGCCAACTCCAACAAACTGCGATATGTGCTCATGGGCGACCCGGCGATGCGTCTTGCCACCCCTTCGGGCGTAGTGGCTATAGAAGATATTAACGGCACTGACCTCAGTAGCGACGAGACTGTTACGGTCATGGCACGTCAGGACGTGACGATGCGCGGGTCTGTGCTTGATGAAGCCGGTAATGTAATGACCGGTTTCAACGGTACGGTCTACTCGACGTTGTTTGACGCCGAGTACAGCACGACTTCTCACGGCTACGGTACCAGTGGAGAGGAAGTGACATTCGAGCAGCAGGGTAGTCGCCTTTTTGCCGGTGTTGACTCGGTCAGGAACGGACAGTTTGAGATAAAGATTTCAATGCCGTCGGAGATTGCCGGCAATTTCCGTCCTGCGGCAATCAGTATGCATGCGTTGTCTGATGACCGTAGCGAAGCTGTGGGTGTCAACCGCGATTTCTATGTCTACGGGTATGACGAGGGTGCGCCGGTCGACACGATACCGCCCTCGATTGACTCGTTCTATCTCAATCACTCGTCGTTTGTTTCGGGTGAAGTCGTGAATGAGTCTCCCGTTGTGATTGCCGAGGTCAGTGACAATCGTGCCATAAACATGTCGACGGCAGGTGTAGGGCATCAGATGGTGCTGTTCCTCGATGACAAGAGTCTTACCGATGTGCATCTGTATTATACCCCGGCATCCGACGGCTCGTCGGCGGGGACAATCGTTTATCCCCTTGAGGGGCTTGCCGATGGCAGTCACTCTCTGAGACTGCGTGTCTGGGACACGTCGGGCAACTCGGTCAATTCGACGATAGAGTTTTTTGTGCAGCAGGGCAAGCAACCGCGGCTGTTTGATCTTTATGCCGATGCCAACCCGGCTTCGGTCGAGACTAATTTCTATCTTACGCATGACCGCCCCGAGTCGATGATTGAAGTGGTGCTGACGGTCTATGATCTTGCCGGACGCCCTGTGTGGTCTACGGCGGTCAGTGGGCGCAGCGACCTTCTCAAGTCGTTCCCCATCAACTGGAAACTGACCGATAATGCCGGACGACGTGTGCCGCGCGGGATATATCTCTATCGTGCGTCGATAACCACTCCTGCCGGCGAGGCTTCGGAAACGGTGACAAGGCGTATCGCTGTCACTTCGCCACGTTGACGCTGCGTTGACAGTTGGCTCTTAATTCATGTGCCGATACAGGGTGAGGTATGGCAAAAATTATGTATATTTGCATGATTGTAATGGATTGAACTGATCGCTTCATTTAATTATGACTGAAATGAAAGAAAACATGCGAGACTTTATTCCCGAACCGGTGTTGAGGCGCCTGCCTTGGTACCTTGCTTATGTCAGCATGTTGAAAGATAAACAGGTTGAGTATGTGTCATCAACCAACATATCCCGCGAGCTTAATGTAGATGCCTCGCAGATAGCTAAAGATCTCTCGTATCTGAGCATACGCGGGAAAACCCGTATAGGCTATGAGGTAGCTGTGCTTGAACGTGAGCTCGGTGAGTTTCTCGGATTCCGCCGTTCCCATCGTGCCGTTATATATGGTGTGGGAAGTCTCGGCGGTGCTCTCATGCGCGACTCGGGATTGTCACGGTACGGCTTGAATATCGTTGCCGGGTTTGATATCAACCCCGATATTGTCGGTTCGACGATAGGGGGTGCACCTATCTTCAATGTCGACGAACTTGACCGTCGGTGCCGTTCGCTGCATGCCGAGATCGGTATTCTTACCGTTCCGGTCGACCATGCCCAGGAAGCTGCTGACACGTTGATATCGGCAGGTGTGAAGTGCCTTTGGAACTTCACGCCGGTCAGGATACGTGTCGCCGAGGGTATTGTGATAACCAATACCTCGATTTATGCCCATCTTGCCGTGATGTATAATCGCCTTGATTCTTTAGGATAATGAAGATACTCTATGTTGACCGTAACCATTCATGCTGTCTCGGTGATAATCCCCGGGTGGTGATGTTTACCGACTCGTCGATGTCGCGCAACGGTCGCCCGTTGTTTCTTCCCCCGTTTGCCGGGAAGTGGTGTATGAAGATTGGGGTGGCGTTACGGGTCAGCCGGTTGGGAAAGTTTATCGGTGAACGTTTTGCTTCTCGTTATTATGATGCGTTAGCTCCTGTTGTCAGGCTCGTACCGCTTGACGCTGCCGGTGATGAAACTTCGGCTGCACTGACCTCGTTTGACGGCAGTATAGTGGTCGGCGACTGGATGCCGGTCGATGATCTGAGTGATGCAGGTGAGATATCGGTTACGGTTAATGGCTGTATTGACGAGAAGGTGTCGTTCTCCGATCTTGCAATCGACCGTCTCATATCGATGTTAAGCGGATATTTCACTCTGAAAATGGGTGACATGATAGTGCCCGCCAACTTGGAGACGACGCTTACGCCTGTCATTGATGACCGTGTGACTGTAGGTTTCAACGGCGTCGAACTGTTGAATATAAGGATAAAGTAAAATAGTAATGTCAGCTTGTTATAGGTTATTTTTATTTGTCACGGTCATGTCTGTTGCTCTTTTTGGAGCATTTGACATGTCGGCTTATGATGCCTCTTACTATGCCGGCTCCTCGGTGCTGTCATCGGGACGTTGGGTCAAGATAAAGGTGTCGGAAACCGGCATGCAGCAGCTTACACGGGAGCAACTCGCCGCGATGGGATTTGACGATATGAGTCGCGTCACGGTTTACGGTTACGGCGGTGCGTTGCTTGCGGGGCATGAGTTCTTGTCCTCGCTGCCCGATGATCTGCCGCAGCAGCCTGTGATGTATTGCGACGATAAAATAGTGTTCTATGGTGAAGCTGATGTTGTTGCGGGTTATGACCAGGCAGGCGGTGTGAAAATCACGCGTAACAATGCTTCATGTGCCGGATACTATTTCCTGACCGATAGCCGTCAGGTGGCGGAATTGCCGTCGGCTGATTTTTATAACGACTCTATTGTCGCTCCGCGTCTCACTCATGTCAGTCTTTTCTTTCATGAAGAAGAAAAGACCAATCCCTCACGTGCCGGCGCTCACTATTTCGGTAAAGACTTCGCCGATGCTCCGGTACAGTATGTTGACATGTATCTCCCCGACATCGTTTCTCCGTCTACTCAGGAAGCACATTTCGCTTTTAACGGAGTGCTTGCCGGTACATCCCCTTCATTTGAACTTACCTATCCCAACGGTACAGTGCGCAAGGTGACCGGACTTACAACAACCGGCATCTCGCTCGCTTATTTCTATAATGTGTCGACAACGGCAGCACTTGTTGTCGGCGCTCAGTCCGATGATGACATGTATCGTCTCAAGGTCAGCAGCGCCAAGTCCAAGAAGCTCACCTATGGAGCTATCGACCGGGTCACGGTGTCATATATGCGTTATAATCGTCTCGGCGACCGCCCGCAGTTGATGATGGCATTCCGTAATCTGCCTGAAGGAACTCCGGTGACGGTTTCGGAGGTGTCAGCGTCTACGCGTGTGTGGGACGTTACATCTCCCTGCGCGGTCATGGAACTTGTGAGCCGATATGATGAAACGTCTGGTTCGTTGGTCGCTCCGGTTCCCGGAGAATCGGGCAGTGATGGCAATCTGATGCTTGCCGTTTTCGATCCTGAACTCACTCTCTTCCAGCCTGAGTATGTCGGTGAAGTTGTAAATCAGAATCTTCATGCTTCGGAGACGCCTGACATGATTATTCTGTCGTCGGGGGTGTGTCGTGCCGAAGCCGAGCGTCTTGCCGCCGCTCATCGCTCGTTTCAAGGCATGACAGTGCTTGTGGTTGATCAGGAGACGGTTTTTAACGAGTTTTCATCTGGCACACCGTCATTTCTCGGATTGCGACGTCTGGCAAAGATGTTCTATGACCGCGACCCGCAGAAGTTCCGCCACTTGCTGTTGTTTGGTGGCGCGACCTATGACAATCGTGCGATAGAGTCGGGGATTGCTGACCATTTCGACCGTTTCCTGTTGACTTATGAGGTTGAATCGCTCAGCCACATGGGACACGGTGCGATGGCTTATGTCTCCGATGCCTATTTCGGGATGCTCGAGGATGATTACAGTCATTCCCGCATCCTTTCGATGCCTATGTCGATCAATGTCGGTCGTATTCCCGCTATAATGGGAGATAATGCTGCATCGGCTGTCGACAAGATTATCGGCTATCTGTCATCACCCGGGTCAGGTGTCAACTGGCGTAAGGCTCTGATTCTCGCCGACGGCGGTGATAGCAATACTCACCTTGTTCAGGGCGAAGATCTCTGTGACACAATCACGAAATATTCTCCGGCAACATCGGTCATTAAATGCTATAATCCTATTTATCCCCTTGACGGGACTGACGGCAGGTTGTTACGCGAGGCTGTGAAACGGAATCTGACATCAGGGGTGGGTTATCTCGCATTCATGGGACACGGGAGTCCTGTCGGATTCAGTGCCAACAATATGTGGTCGCGTCTCTTGGCGCAGACTGTCGATTATGACGTTGCTCCGCTCGCAATGTTCTCTACATGCGACACCTATTCATTTGACCGTAACGACAACGGCATCGCCGAGCACATGATTTACAAGGCGACCGGCGGTGCAATAGGTGTTATCGCCGCGGCACGTACGGTATATCGTGATTATAATCAATATCTTAATACAGGTGTGGCGCAGGAAGTGTTTTCTGCCGGGGCTTCTGATTATACCGGCGATGTGTACCGGCGGGCTCGTAATCGTCTCGTAGGCACTACGCGCGACCCTGATGTTCAGATTAACACTATGAGCTATAATTTCTGTGGCGACCCGGCGCTGCCGCTCCGCTTCCCGTCGCTTTCAGCAGTGATTGATTCCACGACCGACTCGTTGAGTCTCTATCCTCTTGCCGTCAATTCTCTCAAAGGATACATTGCCTGTGACGACGGTAGTGTTGATACATCGTTCAGCGGTCGCGTGACGGCTACGCTTTATGAACCCGAGTCGGTCACCATGTCAATCAGGCAGGGTGCGTATGCCGACAATGAGCCCCGACCGATTAAACGTCGTGAGGACATTGTCAGTGAGTGTGTCGCCGATGTTGTTGACGGTCGGTTTTCGCTTGATATCAAGTTCCCTCTCCGGGATGATGCTGATGTCCCGGTGTCGCTTCAGTTGACTGCGTTGAGTGATGACGAGACCCGGTATGCAATGGGTATGAACTCTAATGTAGTGCTTCGCGGATATGACGAGTCGGTGTCGGTCGCCGATGAAGCGTCACCAGCCATTACCGGGATGTATATCGACACTCCGGAATTTACTGACGGAGACATTACCGATGGCTCGTTAACACTATATGCGACAGTTGATCCGGGCGTGGCGGGTCTGAACACATCTACACTGTCGGTTGCCGGAGCTCTGAGACTTGTAGTCGACGGAAAACGTTCGGTCGATAATATAATGTCGTATCTGACGATGCATACCGACGGAAGTGTCCGTTTGGAAATACCTGTCGCAAATCTTGATGACGGGCATCACCGGTTGACGCTCAGTGTTGCTGATAATGCATGCAACCGCGTGTCGCGTTCTGTCGTGTTCACTGTCATCAACCGTCCGGTCTCGGCATCGGTCGAGATTGCCGAGTACCCTGCCGTGGAGGAAGCGACTATCAAGCTGTCACACACTTTTGCCAATACTCCCGAAGGGCGGATTATAATAGAGGATTCCGATGGAAATACTGTGTTTTCTACCCGCGATACAGGTGCCGGTGTCATTAGATGGAACCTGACGGATGCATCCGGTCAACGAGTGCGTGACGGTCGTTACAGCTGTTATGCCATCCTCCGCGACGGAATGAAATATGCATCCACTCCGCGAGCCGAGATAATAGTCATCGGTCATGACTGAAAATTATATTAATAAACTAATATCAAACGCTATTATGAAATTAAGAAATCTCTCTCTTGCAGTTCTTCTCTCTGCATTCAGTGTCTCGGCATCGGGCACATGGACCATCAGAGATAAAGAGTACAAAGTCGACACGGTTTATCATGCCGTTATCGGTCCCGGCACGACTCATACACGTCTTGTGCTTTCAGGTGGTTCAAATCTCACACTCTTCTACACTACAACCGACATGACCGATGATTATGTTGACATGCGTGTCGGCAAGGTCGGTTACAAGCCTGAGCTGGCTCCTCTGTCAAAGATGTGTGAGACGCTGTCACACGAAGGGGCTGAATATATAGCCGGGGTAAATGCCGACTTCTTTAACTTTTCGGGTGCCCGTAAAGGAATGATCGGTGTTGCTGTCATTGATGGCAAGGTAGTTCATTTCCCTGCGGCAAACCATGAAACGAGCATCGGTATTGACCCGTCTAAAAAAGTTATCTTCGCTCAGTGTGACCTTAACGGACGTCTGACCAACAAACGCAACGGACAGACCCGTGCGTTCAGTATTGTCAACAGCACGGTTCCCGACAACAAGACTATCGTGTTCAGTCCCGAGTTTGGTGAGAACACGGCTACTCCGGCAGGAACTTACGAAATCGCCATGGTGCCTGCGACCGATGAGCAGCCTATGGTCGGCAAGACTGTCAAGATGAAGATCGTGGGCAACTATTCGACGGCTGGCTCGATGACGATACCGCGTAATGGCTGGGTGATTTCAGCGTCAGGAAATGTGACAAAATTTATCTCTGACGCTCTTGACGGTGATGAGATTGACTTCAAGATGACTCTCACGGGCAATAGTTCTTATGTCGTTGAGCAGATGTGCAGCGGCTGTCCGCTGATTCTTCAGAACGGTACCGTGACCAACTCTGACGGTCTCCTTGACCACCTCCCCACTCTTCAGCCCCGTACGTCTGTCGGATACAACACGTCAACACGTCAGATGGTACTGATGGTTGTCGACGGTCGCTCGTCGGCATCGGCAGGATGCACCTCCAAGGCTCTTGCCGACATTATGAAGAATGTAGGTTGTAACTATGCCCTGAACTTTGACGGCGGCGGTTCTTCGGAACTTTATCTTCAGGATTTTGGCATCATGAATGTCCCCAGCGACGGCAACGAGCGATCGGTTTCTGACGGTCTTTGGGTTGTCAGCACCGCTCCCGCTGATGCTGAGATAGCCTCGATAAGATTCGTCGACTATGCCATGGAACTTGATCGCAACAGTCGTTATACACCTCAGTTTTACGGATATAACCGCTATGGCGCTCTGGTGTCCAAGAATGTCGAGGGGGTGGTTATTTCATGTCCCGAGCAGCTTGGTACGATTACTTCCGACGGTACGACTCTTGAAGCTACCGGTACAGGCTGCCATGCGCTTACCGGCTCATACAACGGCATGACATGCACTATTCCGGTTCACATCGCCGGTACGGTCGGCGGAGTGGAGGCTGTCACCTCCGATAGTGACGACTCAGCCCCGGCGGTATATTATAACCTTCAGGGTGTGAGAGTGGATAACCCCGAGTCAGGATTGTTTATCGAGCAGAAAGGACAACACACGTCCAAGGTCGTGATCAACTGATATATTCACGTCACGGTAAAAATTAAGGCATCACCCCGGCAGTGTAAAAAAACACTATCGGGGTGATGCTTTTTTTGAGATAAAAACGGTATCTTTGTAATCATATTTTGAATTGACAATTATTCACTTGAATTTATATGGAACTTTTTGAAAAGTTAACCGCAAAGGCAAAACAGAACCCGCAGCGCATCGTGCTTCCCGAGGGTCTGGAGCCGCGTACGCTGACGGCAGCCGATCGCATAATTGCCGATGGTATCGCCAAGGTGATTCTTATCGGTGATCCCGAGGCTGTCCTCAAAATGGCAGCGAGTCTTAATCTCGAGCATATCAAAGAGGCTACTATTGTTAACCCCATTGATGAAGCTGTTATTGACAAATATGCACCTTTGTTCTATGAACTCCGTAAGAAGAAGGGTATCACGATGGAAGAGGCGCGTCTGACTACGTCCAATCCGCTCTATCTCGGCTGTCTGATGGTTAAGGCAGGAGACGCTGACGGACAGGTTGCCGGTGCCATGAACACGACAGGCAATGTGCTTCGTGCCGCTTTCCAGGTAATCAAGACGCAGCCCGGAATCGAGGTCGTATCAGGCGCTTTCCTCATGCTTCTGCCCAAGGGCTTGCCTTACGGTACTGACGGCATTATGGTCTTTGCCGACTGTGCGGTAGTTCCCGATCCGACAGCAAGTGAGCTTGCTCAGATTGCCGTGTCGGCGGCAAAAACTGCACGTGACCTTGCCGGTATAGAGCCCCGCGTGGCACTTCTCAGTTTCTCTACTAAAGGCAGCGCTCACAACGAACGTGTCGATAAGGTAATCGAAGCAACCCGTATTGCCCATGAGATGGCTCCCGATCTGATTCTTGACGGTGAACTTCAGGCTGATGCCGCAATCGTACCCGCCGTTTGCCACGGCAAGGCTCCCAATTCACCTCTGTCAGGTCGTGCCAATGTGCTCGTTTTCCCGTCGCTCGAAGTGGGTAATATCGCTTACAAACTTGTGCAGCGTCAGGGTCGCGTAGAGGCTGTCGGTCCGGTGCTTCAGGGTCTTGCCGCTCCTGTCAATGACCTCTCGCGCGGATGCTTCCCCGAGGATATCTATAAGACCATCATAATGACCTGCAATCAGGCTATCGGTCTCAAGAATTAAGGCTTAAGTTGTTGTATTAAAATATTTCTATTATGAAAATTCTCGTTTTGAACTGTGGCAGCAGTTCGGTTAAATATAAACTCATCGACACTGATAATGACAAGACCCTTGCCGAGGGTGGTGTAGAGAAGATTGGTCTTCCCGACGGCTTTTTGAAATATAAGAAAGCTGACGGCTCCAAAGAAATAGTTGACCTCGGCTTGACCGACCATAAAGGCGCTGTCGAGTCAATTCTCAAAAACCTCACTGACCCTGTCGTTGGCTGTATAAAGAGCTATAATGAGATTGATGCTGTCGGTCACCGCGTTGTGCATGGCGCTGAGAAGTTCAACAAGAGTGTCCTGATCGATGACGAGGTGCTTCAGCAGGTGAAAGACTGCTATGACCTTGCACCACTGCATAATCCCGCCAATGTGACCGGAATCGAGGCAATCGAGTCCGTGCTTCCGGGTATCCGTCAGGTCGCTGTGTTTGACACTGCGTTCCATCAGACTATGCCCGCCAAGAGCTTCATGTATGCTCTTCCCTATCGCTTCTACAGCGAGGACGGTGTACGTCGCTACGGTTTCCACGGCACGAGCCATCGCTATGTGTCACATCGCGTCTGCGAGTTCCTCGGTGTTGACATCAAAACTCAGAAAATCATTACATGTCACGTGGGTAATGGCGGTTCTATCACAGCCGTGCTCAACGGTAAGAGTGTCGACACCTCTATGGGTCTGACTCCGACCGAAGGACTGATGATGGGTACCCGTGTGGGTGATGTCGATCCCGGAGCGCTTGCCTATCTGATCAAGAAACATGGCTGGACAGCTGCAGAGCTTCAGCATGTTATCAATAAGGAAAGCGGTATGGCTGGCGTGTCGGAGATTTCAAGCGACATGCGTGAGATCGAGGCTGCCGTCAATGCCGGCAACGAGCGCGCCAAGATGGCTCTTGACATGTATGAACAGCGCATCATCAAGTACATCGGAGCTTATGCCGCTGAAATGGGTGGTGTCGATATCATCGTTTTCACCGGCGGTGTCGGCGAGAATCAGACCGGTGTGCGTGAGAATGTGTGCGCTCCCCTTGGATTTATTGGAGTGGAGATTAATAAGGAGCTTAATGCCAAGGTTCGCGGAACCGAGACTGTTATTTCAACTCCCGCTTCCAAGGTTAAGGTCGTTGTCATTCCAACTGACGAGGAGCTGATGATTGCACGTGACACCGAGGCGATTGTCAACGGTCGTCAGCCTGAGTGATTCTGTCAAGTCAAAAATAGTTTTAATCCATTAATCAGACTTATGGAAAAAATAAAAGCAGCTATCGTCGGTTACGGCAATATCGGTCATTTTGTGCTCGATGCGTTGCTTGAGGCTCCCGACTTTGAGATTGCCGGTGTCGTGCGACGTAAAGTTACCGACATCCCTGTCGAGCTTACCCCATACAAGGTAGTTACCGATATAAAAGAACTTGGAAAAGTCGATGTTGCCATTCTTTGTACTCCGACACGCGAGGTAGAGAAGTATGCCCGCGAGTATCTTGCAATGGGCATCAATACTGTCGACAGTTTCGACATTCACACGGCTATACCGGCTCTTCGCCGCGATCTCGGTGAAGTGGCACGCGAGCATGGTACTGTGGCAATTATTTCGGCAGGATGGGATCCCGGTAGCGACTCGGTCGTGCGTACATTGATGCAGGCTGCAGCTCCTAAAGGTATCACCTACACTAATTTCGGTCCGGGCATGTCGATGGGTCACACCGTCTGTGTCAAGTCCAAACCCGGTGTGAAAGATGCTCTGTCGATGACCATACCTCTTGGCACAGGCATACATCGCCGCATGGTTTATGTCGAGCTTGAACCCGGTGCACAGCTTGCCGACGTGGCTAAAGCTGTCAAGGAGGACTCTTATTTTGCAAGCGACGAGACCCACGTGATGCAGGTTTCTTCTATCGACGAGGTGAAAGATATGGGTCACGGAGTTAACATGGTTCGCAAGGGCGTGTCGGGAAAAACTCAGAACCAGCGCTTTGAGTTCAACATGTCAATCAACAACCCGGCGCTGACAGCTCAGATCCTTGTCGGCGTGGCACGTGCGGCTATGAAACAGCGCCCCGGTGCCTACACCATGATTGAGATTCCTGTAATCGACCTCCTTTATGGCGATCCTTCAGAGCTTGTGGCTCATCTCGTTTAAAAAGCAGTATTGAAAAAAAAGTTACCGACCGGTGGGTGACACATTGTTCACCCGCCGGTCGGCATTTATATTTCTCTTTGTAAAGTTTACCGGTCAGTCTACTGTCTCGATATGATCAGCACTGGGTTACCGGTGTTGTTATAGAATCCGATGCTACCGTCAGCGAGCTCGCTGAACGATGTGATTGTGGGGAGTACGCTCACAAGTTTCTGCTCGGTTTCCGTGTCGGGACATTCCATCGTTGTTGCCGTCATCGGTTCGAGCCGGATGTCGATGTAGTCACTGACATAGGTACCTCCGATTATATTGCAACCTGCCTTGAAAGAGAATGATTTTGACGGAGTGTCAAAGTGTATGACATAGTCGGTGCTGTCGGCGGCATTGACAGGCGTTCCTTCGATTTCTTTGATAAACCATTCGCCTTCAAGTGTTGCCGCTGAGATTGAGGGTACCTGACGGCGCAGGGTGAGAAGACCTTTACCCTCGGCGTTACACAGTTTCACGTCGCCTGACTCTTCACGTCCTACGAGAGCGACCTCGCCGAGCGAGCTGATGATCGACTGCTCGAGTTCGATGTCGGGACACATCATGCGTGTCGAGGCGACGTCGGTTATCATGATTTCTCCTGTTGACGCGCCCTCTGAGATGTGACCTCTTAGCCGGTTACATCCGGTGTAGCCGAATATGTTACCGTTTGCCGTGTCAAATCCGATGTACGGTGCTTCCTGTCCTTCCGGAACTGTGACATCCTTACCGTCTACGGCTGTAATGGTCCATTCGCCGGTCAGATCTTTGACGGGAATCTTCTGCATAGGTGTGCTACATGATGCAAGTGCGCCGAGAGCTGCTGCCCCGAGCACTGTCATAAGTAAGTTCTTTTTCATTGTTTCTGTTTTTTTATTATTCAGTTTCGTGTTGTCTGTTAGTAATATAACAATTGTGTATTACTAAGGTTTAACGCGTAGCCATACAAAAAACATCGACCCGGCTTTCTTGACCGGGTCGATGGCTATGCGGTATATGATGTAGTTATCTGTTCCGGTCATTTGATGACGGCTGCGAAGCCTCCGCCGGGAGCAAGGTGAAGTTTCATGCGTGATGAAGCGTCGACCTTGGAGTGAGTGCGCTTGTAGTCGATACCTTTGCGATGTGCGTTTACGCCGTCGGCAAACACGTCGGCATCAAACGTCTTTCCCTGGGGCAGGAACGACAGGTCGACTTCGATGTCGCGTGGTGTCCAGTCGGTCAGTCCGCCGATATACCATGTGTCACCGCTACGGCGTGCTGTCACGATATAGTCACCCATTTTGCCGTCGAGGATGACGGTTTCGTCCCATACGGTGGGGATGGAAGCTATGAAGTCGGTGCACTCCGGCTCGCGCGTATAGTTGCTGGGGCTGTCGCAGAGCATGTTGAGCGGCGAGTCGAGCACTACGTAGAGCGCGAGCTGACGGCAGCGTGTGCCCTGGCTCATCGGTTCGCTGTTGCAGGGATAGTAATTGCCTTTGGATGCGTTACGCATTGCACCCTGAGTATAGTCCATCGGACCGGCAGCCTGACGGATGAAAGGAATCATTACGTCATATTCCACCTGGTCGACCGTGTCGGCGCTCCATTTCATCGTTTCCAGTCCGTGTACGCCCTCGAAGTTCAGGACGTTGGGATAAGTGCGGTTGAAGCCGGCGGGTTTGTAGGCTCCGTGGAAGTCGATAACGAGATTGTAGCGCGCTGCTGTCTCGGCTGCACGGCGGTAGAATTCTGTCATCGGTTGATCATCGCGGTTCATGAAGTCAATTTTGAACCCTTTGATGCCGAGGTCAGAGAAATATTTGCATTGTTCCTCCATGTTGCGGTCAAACGCGAGATAACCTGCCCAAAGGATGAGACCTACGTTGCGTTCGGCACCATAGTCGGCAAGTTCTTTCAAGTCGATTTCGGGGACAATCTGCATAAGGTCGGCTTTCTTGTTGACAGCCCAACCCTCGTCGAGAATTACATATTCGATGCCGTTGGCGGCAGCGAAGTCGATATAGGCTTTGTACGTGTCATTGTTGACGCCTGTTTTGAAATCCACGCCGTCGAGGTTCCAGTTGTTCCACCATTCCCATGCTACTTTACCGGGCTTTATCCATGAGATGTCATCGATTCTCGAGGGCTCTCCGAGCAGATAGCTTAGATTGGTTGCGGCGAGGGTGACATCGTCAGGGGCGATCACCGTGATACGCCAGGGGAGAGCACGCGGCGAGTCGATTTTGGCGATATAGTTCTCATGACTTTTTACCACGCCCTGGAGATTGTTCCATCCGCCTTGCTCTACATCTTTGGGGTAGGGGGCAAAGACAGCGGTCAGTTCGTTGGCGTCACTCTGGCGGGAGAGATACATTCCGGGATAGTCTATGAGCGCCGACTCGGTGACAAGCACTTTCACTCCGTCGACAGGCTCGACAACGAGAGGCAGGAACATCAGTCGCCGGTTGTCGATTCCCGAGAGGGTGGTCACGGTGTAACGGTTCTCGAATGAGTTGAAAAACTGGGGTTCGTAGCTGTCACATGAGGTTCCGGCAACGTAGGGCACTGCAACCGATGCGTCTGACGGGAATCTTAGTATAGCAGTCTCGTCGGTCACTGTCACAGGTTTTTTCCCTTTCATTACAAAACGGTAAGCGATACCGTCGTTGTAGGCACGGAATACTATCCCCCAGTTACGGTCTATATTGAATGACAGTTCGTTATATCGGTCAGTGAGTTCATCGGCCCGGTAGAAGGGCGATTTTATCGTCTCGTCGACTGAGCGGCGTTTTGCTCCCGACAACTTTGCTGAGGGACCTATTTCGGTGCCGTCGGCGAGAGTGATGCCTATTGACGAGGGGGTGATTACTGTCGTCCCGTCATAGGAGACCGAGTAGTTGAGTCCGCCGTCGGTTGAGATATCGGTTGAGATTTTTCCGTCGGGCGACGATAATGTAAAACTGTTTGCCGCGTTGAGCGACATAGCAATCATTGCGCTGATTACTATTGAGACCTGTTTTTTCATTAATTAGAGGTTATAAGTTGAAATGAGAGTTTTAAATTTTTCTCAAATATACCACTTTTTATTGAAACAGCATATTTATAGACTGTACTGTTTCATAATTATATAAAGAGAGACCGCGCCGCACCATCTGTGCGCCGCGGTCCCGGTAAGATATTTATTATCTGATTATTTGCTTAAAGTATCGAAGGGATCTTCAACATCGGTCTGATCCACTGAGATTTGTGTATCCTGATCAATGTTTGTCCACTGACCTTCATTCCAACCCCATACTTCCTGGAAGAACTTAATTTCGCGGCTGAAGATGGGCTTGTAAGCTACGCCGTCCTCTGCACCGGGTGCTACGAAACCGGCACCTTTGGTAAAGTCAACCCAATACTCGGTGTAGTTGCCGGGAATCCAGAGCGAGTACAAGGGGAAAGCAGCCCAACCGTACTCTACACCATTGACTGTCTGAGCGGCAGTGCCCATACCGTTGGCATAGGGATAAGCAACATACGTTGTAGTCTCAGTGTTATCGTCGCCATCCCAATCCTCTTCTTCCTCGTAAGTGATGCGCATCAGGAATGCAACATACGCCATGTCTTTTTCAAAAGTTACATTATCATAAACACCGTCGGCATTATAATAGTCTTTGTTCAGCTGCTGGGGAATCATCATGAAGCAACCTGCGCCACCTTCTTCTGCCTCGGTATCGTCGCCTGACATAAATGTTACTTCTGTGTTGTCTTTATCAAGAACAATAGGCTCGTCAAGGAGATAAACGATTTCATGAGTCTGATCGCCGGCAGGTTTCCAGAAGTGACCGTAACCGGTGTAGTCCATGATGTAACCGTCTTCGCCGAATACACCGTTGCGGTCAATCTCATCGATAGATTTTTCGCCACGGAAATTGTAATCACCCTTGATATCGATATTAGCGAATTTCACACCGATGATCTCATACTTGTAACGTTCGTCTGAGTTCTTAAGAGTTGAAACAAAAACCTTTGAGAGCGCGTGGGTAAAAGTGAGTTCCTGGTCGGGCTCGTGAGGTCTAAGATTACTGCCGCCGCTTGCGCAGATAATATCGAGTTGCTTGGTGATGTCAGCGTTTACAGTGAAATCATTTATAATCAGACCACCGTACTGGTCGGTAGAAGAAATCTGGAGCGATGAGGGTGCGTAAGCAGCAAAATACAGCCACGAGTCATCGGTAGGATAATAATAGGTCTTTTCTGAGGTAAATAATCCGGTGCCGTTATCAGTGAACAGGGTGGGTTCGTCAAAGTAATCGGTAACGGTTTCGCCGGCATCAGGATCTCCCTTGAAGCCGTAAACCATAAATTCGCTGAGATTGTAGGTCGAGAACTCCATCGAACGTGATGCCTTCTTTGAGCGGACGTGGAACGAGATAGCGTCACCGTCGGCTTTGACCGTGTTGGTGTTCAGAACTTCTTCCTGCGAGCACGAAGAGAGTGCCAAAGCGGCAACACCCATCATTAAAAAGATTTTCTTCATGTCTTTGTTTTTGATTAATAATTTGGTTAAAAATATGATTGTTAGTTGATTATTGATTACATTCCTATAGGTTCGGTTGTGCCCGACCAGCCGCCTACAGAGGGTGATATGCCTCCACCCGGTGTCGCTTTCGGGAAGGATATCGAGTCGAGAAGCACGACACAGTCGGGTGTGGGAGAATCGTGGATCTGATTGGTGACATCGTGGACCGACGACCAGCGTTCGCCATTGGTCATCGTGGCATATATTGATAATATGTGGGGCACGTCGGCATCATCGTCAGCTCGTGTGCCGAGTGGACGTCCCTTGCAGTGTCCGAATGTGAGGATCTCGCCCCGCAGGTTACCGTCGGCAGTGGGCGACATGTTGAACAGGTGGGTGACTGTCTCGTCACCGGTAGTGCCGCGACCGGGATGTATCGACGATGCCAACCCCGATAGTGTAGCCGATACTGATATCGATTTGTTGAAGTTGATCGGATTTGTGATGTGGAATGTGTAGTGGTTGACGACGGGTTGCATGTCGAAATGCAGCACAATAGGCTCGTCTCGGTTCGGGTCAAGCGGGTCGCGCGAGTCAACGGTAAACATGTCGATAGTGGCAACCCACATGGAGTCAGGTGAGTGGGCGATGCGCTCATCGGCGTCGCGTAGGTATGAATTTGAATTGCTGTGCAGGTTTCCGGCGTCGCGGTGGTCGTTGAGCCGCAGACCGAATTCGTCAAACGAGTCTTCGCCCACAAATCCGTGGCGGTCTGAGTCGTTGTTATGGCATATCGCGCTGTAAATGCCGGGCATCAGCGACAGTGTGCCGCCATCGCTGCCTTTGAAATCGTAGGCTATGCTTGAGCTTTGTTTAGAGCCGATACGGAAAAAATAGACCGTCATGCCACCGGGATTGGCGCCCGGATCGCCTGACCAGTCAAACTCGACTACCACCGGCACGCGCTTCGATGGAACGTCATACATAAATTCACGATGTTGGCAACCAGTAGTGACACAGAGGACGAGTATCGATATCATGATAGTGATGGCGCGGGTCATCGTTTACCTCCTTTCGCAGCATTGGTGTTGCCGTGACCGATAAGCCACACAAGCGAAATTTCAGCTTTCGTGGGTCCGATCCAGGTCTGACGGGTAGTCGACTCCCAGAGATAGTAGCCGTCGGCGGGCGTGAATTTCTCGACGATACCGCCGATGTAGCCTACGCCTATGGTGAAATCGATATTGAGACGGCGCGATACCGGAAGAGAGTAGCCGTATTCGACACCTGCGTTGACCATGCAGCGGTTCCAGAGGCTGTGCCCCGGGCGTCCGCCCATATATGCTTTGCCGCCCCATTCAAAGTCAAAGGTGAATACACCGGCATACACGCCTACATGATGACCGGTCAGAGGCTTCTTCTCGGCGGCGCGACCGAGCCAGTAGCGAGCCGTAACGTCGCCGCCATATATGCGCCAATAGCGGTGGCGCCGGTCGTTGCTCCACCACGAATACATCCACTGTGCACCAACCGTGATATTATGACCGGCATATATTTCGGCTCCTACGTTTGGCACTGCGAGGGCATCGTAGAGCATGTTGGTCTTTGCCGCGAGGTAGAGTTGCCGATGCGATCCGTCGGTCTGTGCCGACGCAGCAAAACCTACAAAGCACACTACCCACATGAGCAATCGTAGCGGATATGGTAACTTAGGCGTTGCCAGTCGGGTCATAGTGATAATTGTGATGGTAATGGAAAATTAGCTCACAAAGATAAACATTTGTTTCAAAAGGGCAAAATGCTCAAATAATAATCTTTTGTGCAATTTAAGGTGTTGGTGACATTAAGCTATTTTGCCATTTTTCAATTAATTTTTACGAAATGTGACCGGCAAGAGGAATAATATTGTTTAAAAAGTTACGATTCGTTGACATAAGTGTCTGATGATAAACAAAATTTCGCTATCTTTGCGCTCAATTTTATAATTTCTAACTGAATTTAACCGATTAACTATATAATTGAAACATTCCAGAACTAAAACTATGCCGCTTGCAGTGGCTCTGATTCCGGTGATTTTCCTGTTGGTGACTCTTCTGCTGATCATAGGCTTCAAGGGTGCCGGTGCTGTCAATACCTGGAGCGCTCCGGTCCTTCTGAGTGCAGCTGCGATAGCGGTGATCGTCTCGATGTTGTTCTACGGTCGGCGTATGAGGGTAATCGGTATGGGGCTGCGCAAGAGCATACGCCAGATATTGCCTTCGTTTCCGGTGCTTGTGTTGATTGGAGCGGTGTCGTCGACATGGATGCTCAGCGGCACGGTGCCGTTACTGATTGACTACGGTCTCGCCGTGATGAGTCCCCGCCTGTTCCTGTTTATAACCTGTGCCACCTGTTCGGTCATATCGGTGCTGACCGGCAGTTCCTGGACCACGATTGCCACGATTGGCGTCGCTTTCATGGGCATAGGCACCGTCCTCGGATATGACGAGGGTTGGATTGCGGGAGCCATCATCTCAGGCGCTTATTTCGGCGACAAGGTTTCACCGCTTTCCGACACGACGGTACTTGCATCGTCGTCATCGGGGGTCGGGTTGTTCACCCACATCCGTTATCTGATGATCACTTCCGTTCCCGCCATGTCGATAGCTCTGCTGGTGTTTGCTCTCGCAGGGGTCTTTACGGAGTGTCATCCGGTTGCCGGGTCGAGCGAGATAGTCGATTATCTTGCCGCGACGTTTAATCTGACGCCCTGGCTTCTTATCGTTCCCGCCATTACTGCGGTGCTTATAGCTCTGCGTCTCAATACATGTATTATTCTGACCGTGAGCTCTCTGACCGGTCTGATTGCGACATTCCTGTTCCAGCCGGGTATCGTAGCGTCGATTGTCTCGGATGGTGTCATGTCGGCGCCTGAAGCCGCCTTCCGCATGCTTGTGACCGACACGTCGGTCATCACCGGCAGCGATTTGCTCGATTCGCTTGTGTCGACCGGCGGCATGATGGGGATGCTCCCTACCGTGATGCTCGTGGCGGCGGCAATGGTGTTTGGCGGAGCCATGATAGGCAGCGGTATGCTGTCATGCATCACGGCGGCATTTACCAAGCGCCTTAAGACACCGCGCTCCATTGTGGGAGCTACCGTAGGCAGCGGATTGTTTCTTAACAGCTGTACTGCCGACCAGTATCTGTCGATCATCATCGGAGGCAACATATACAAGAATATCTATCGCCGCAACAGGCTTGAGGGACGTCTGCTCAGCCGTTCGCTCGAGGACTCTGTGTCGGTCACATCGGTACTGATCCCCTGGAATTCATGCGGAGTCACGCACTCGGCTGTGCTGGGAGTCTCGACGCTTACCTATCTGCCGTTCTGTGTGTTCAACATCCTCAGCCCGCTCATGTCAATGGCTATGGTGTGGCTCAATTTCCGCATACATCGTGTGGCACGTCCTGTTGTGAGCGTCAATGTCTGACCCTCCTCCCGGCAGTTTACGTATTAAAATATCAAGCGCGCGACCGACAGCCACCTGTCAATCGCGCGCTTAATTATTTATCGGTTGTTGCTGCTTATTTCACTTCCCAGGTCTCGCCGGCGAGAATCATGTCGCGCAGCGATGTGAAGCCTTTGCGTGAACGCACGTCGGCTACCTGATACTCGATTTCTTCATTGTAGACAGGTGCCTCGACGTCGCGTATCACTCCGATGGCGAGCGGGAGTTCCTTGCCGTCCATCATGGCAAGTTGCTGATGGAGGAAGTTGTTGACGGTGTGGGCGTCGTGGACGAGCACGTCATCGATGGTGTATCCGTCCTTGCCGATTTCAACAGCTTTGAGGAGGAAACCGTCG
>CAYTWG010000026.1:0-31831 GCA_964442005.1 uncultured Bacteroides sp.
GGGGGCTCCGATACCGATACCGAACACCTTGTCCATCGCGTCGTTTTCACGCATGAGCTTGGTCAGCTCGACATGAAGTTCGTCAATGTAATCTTCGATATTGCTATGTTTACGTGTCTTGATTGAAGAGCTGGCAAGAACGATGCCGCGAGCGTCAACGATGCCAAATACGGTATTTGTACCGCCTATGTCGATACCGACTACATAAGGTTTACTCATGATGTTTAAAATTATAAAGTAAGAATTTACCGCAAAGATAATGTAAATTATCAAATCGACATTGTATAATAATAAAAAAATTAGCCCCCGATTATTAAATTAATAATAAAAAGAGGCTATAAATATATAATGATCTAAATTTATCAGGGGACGTAATAACAGCGTATTGACCCGATAGGCAACTTGCCGAGCAACATAATGGGAATACGCGACGGCTCGGTCGATATCCAGGCATAGAGATCGTCGCTGCTCTTCAATCCGTTGTCAGATGTAAACGAGAACTTGATATAGTAGCAAGGGTATCTGACTCCGTCGACATCAACCGATTCCTTGCCCGCATAGGTGATTTTAAGCTTTTCCTTTTTCTGTCCTGAAAAAATATCCATTGACACCGACTGATTGGATTGCATGGAGGGATAGTCAAGATGACGCATGTAGTAAAACGCACTCAGCATGTCAAGCGTCACATGAGTACCTTCAAGACTGATATAACTTTTCTCGATAGGTGCCGACGATTTTTTCTGTCTGTAACGTGTGCAGTTTCCCGTCACGCTATTGCCGTTGTGGGTGTATTCGATAATATCTTTCTTAAACTCGCCACCCTCGTAGGCGATCTTTTCGTAATAGACGGGATACAGTCCGTCGACCATTATCGTACCGATCAGGGTGTCACGCACGGTATAAAACTTGTCAGCCCATGTTGCCGAACGCCCAACAAGTGTCGATTTAAACTGTCCGTTTGAAACGTCGGTGGTGGTAAGAGTCACAAGTCCTGCCTGCTTGTTGATAAGCCCCCACTTATACATGACCCGATAAGTGAGTTTTTCCCCCTTGATGCGTGGCGTGGACGCTGAAACGCCCCATCCGAGCGCCACCATCATTAACGATACTATAATTAATCTTAATTTCATATAATTAAGACAACTATTTTACTGAAAAGTTTAATCGCGGCACCGTTTATCAGTCAAACGGCAGTATATTACGTGACGACTGCTCGATGCGCTTGTTGCGCCAGCATTTGCGGCAGACGGCTATGTAGCGGTCATCACCGCCTATCTCAACCTGAGCTCCCTCCTCGACAAAATCGCCGTTTTTATCAATACGGGCATTTATAATGGTCTTGTGACCACAAGTACAGGTCGATTTTATCTCATCAATTGTGTCGGCTATCTCAAACAGACGGCGCGAACCCTCAAAAAGATTGGTCTTGAAGTCGGTGCGCAGACCGTAGCATATCACATTACATCCATAGTCATCGACTATACGCGACAACTGGTCGACTTGCTCAGGCGTGAGGAACTGGGCTTCATCAACGAGAAACCATTCGACAATCGCCTTGTCACGTTCGAAAAGTTCCTTGGCATAGAGGTAAAGGTCGGTATCATGGTAGATCCATTCACACTCGCGCTCGATACCGAGACGCGACTTTATGACATTTTTCTTGTCCCGGGTGTCGACTACCGGTTTGAGACACCGGTAACGCATCTTGCGTTCCTCAAAGTTGTATGCCATTGTAAGCAGAAGCGCGGTTTTAGCCGAGCCCATCGTGCCGTAGCGGAAGTAAAGTTTGCCTATGCGGTTCATTTCAGTAATCTTTTTAAGGTCTGTAAAGATAGCAACAATAATTTTATCTCCGCTACTTTAACCTGACAAAAAGTTATCAACACCCCGCTACCGATCAAGAAATACTATTATAATCAAGCTGTTACCATCCACCGCCGAGTGCCTTGTAGAGACCTACGAGGGCAAGATTCTCGTCACGCACGGCATTGCTCAGACCTATCTGTGCGTCAAAATAGCGGCGTTGCGCGTCAAGCACATCAAGATAGCTGATGCTTCCCGCACGGTACTGGATATGAGCAAGATTGACATATTTCATTGCCGCGTCACGCAGGGTGGCTCGCAAGCGCGCCGTGGCGACAGCATTGCGATAGGTCGTCACCGCATCACCGGTCTCACGGAACACTTCAAGCACCTTCTGCTCATAGGCGAGTCGCGCACGGTCATAGGCTGCGATTGATGCCTCGTATCGCTTCTTGCGGCGTCCGAAATCAATAAGCGGACCGGCTACAACAGCACTGATATACGAAAACGGAGACTCAAAGAAGTGACTTAGCCCGTCGTTTTCAAGCCCTCCGATAAGAGAGATATTAAGCCGTGGGAAACGGTCGGCATAGGCTATTCCTACCGATGACATCGCAGCCTGTAACCGCTGCTCGGCGGCACGCAGGTCGGGACGACGGGTAAGAAGTGTCGACGGGAGTCCTATATCTACCGAATCGGGGAGAAATGTCTCCACATCAATTTTGGTACGTGTAATCTTCTCCCCGGGGAACGAACCTGTCAATACACTGAGCGCGCTCATCGTTGTCTCGATCTGACGCTCGAGAGAGGGGACGAGTGTGGCGGCTGTCGCATATTCCACCTGAGCCTGCTGATAGACCATTTCTGACGTCAGACCGCCTTCAAACCTTAGCTTTGCCTGCTTGACACCCTCCATGCGCGTAGTGAGCGTACGGCGCACGATGGCAAGCTCGTTGTCAAGCGCCACAAGCCGGAAATAAGCCGTGGCGACTTCGGCAATAAGAGTCATCTGCATAGCTCGTTTTGCCTCGACACTTTCAAGATAGGCGTGTTCGCCCTTATCCTTAGCCCATTTCAACCGTCCCCAGAAGTCTACCTCCCAGCTCAGTGTAGCCTTCAGGCTGTACTCCGGATCGTTAATATGCTTCTCGCCGTAATAGTCGTTGGTCTCATTATTACCTCCTGCCGTAAAACCTATCTGCGGCAACTGATCGGCTTTAGCAGCGCCGTACAGCAGACGTGCCTCCTCGACGCCGGCAGCGGCTGCAAGGAGATTGCGGTTATTAGCCAGCGCCTCTTCAATCAGACGGCGCAGAGCCGGGTCGGAATAAAATTCCCACCACTCCACGTCGGCAATCGTCAACGAGTCATTATATCCCTTTACAATCGTCGAAGGGATTTCCAGCGAGGGAGGGGCGCAGTGTTTCACCCCCGAGCATGATGTCACGGCAAGCGCTGCTGCAATTATTGTGGCAAGGAAATATATCTTTTTCATTTTCCGAGTCTTTCTTTTATACGGTAAATCCAAACAAAGAAGTAAGGCACAAAAAGGATGCCGACAGTGATAGCTACAATCATTCCGAAGAACACGCCGGTGCCTATGCCCTGACGGCTTGCCGAACCGGGACCCGACGCAAACACCAATGGGAGAAGTCCGAGTATAAACGCCAGCGACGTCATGACGATCGGGCGGAAACGCAGATGTGCTGCCGTGACAGCCGCCGTGACAGGATCGGCTCCTTTCTCCACCTCTTCTTTAGCAAACTCCACGATGAGGATGGCATTCTTAGCCACAAGTCCCACGAGCATGACAAGTCCGATCTGGAAATAAATATTATTTTCAAGTCCGCACAGCCATATACCGAGATATGCTCCGAGACCTGCTACCGGCAGCGACAATATGACAGCTATCGGTACCGACCAGCTCTCATACTGCGCGGCAAGGAACAGGAACACGAAAAGAAACGCGAGGGCAAGTACGAGACCTGTCTGACCGCTCTCATGCTTTTCCTGATAGGAGAGACCGCTCCACTCAATACCCACCGACGACGGCAGATGCTCGTCGACAATGCGCTCAAGCGCCTCCATCGCCTGTCCCGAGCTGTAACCGTTGGCAGCCTCGCCCGTTACAATCGCCGAATTAAACATGTTGAATCGCATCATCGTGCCGGCACCGGTCGTATAGTTTGACGTGCCGAGTGACGATATAGGTATCATGGCGCCGTCGCTGCCGCGCACAAAGAAAAGATTCAGATTGTCACGCCGTGCGCGGTAAGGAGCATCAGCCTGGATATAGACGCGATAGATGCGGTTGAACATATTGAAATCATTGACATAGACCGAACCGGTGAATGCCTTCAGTGTCGAAAATATGTCAGACATGGTGACGCCCTGAAGCTGTGCCTTGTCGCGGTCTACGTTGAAATAAAGCTGCGGTATGTCGCTAAGCATCGACGACGACATCCCCGACAACTCAGGCGCGAGAGAAGCATAGTACATCAGTGTGTCGACTGCGTTGCTCAGTTCGTCATACGTTGTGTTACCACGAGCCTCGAGCGCCATCTCGAAACCGCCCGACGAACCGAGACCCGGGATAATAGCCGGCGTAGACACATAGACCTTGCTCTCGGGATAAGCCGACATCTCGGCTACAATGCGGCTCATGACGAGGTCGATCGACTCGGTCTCGCGCTTGTTCCACGGTTTCAGTATAACCGTCAGCTGACTGTGTGCCTGGTTGGTACCTACGCGCGGACTTGAACCTGTCACATTGAGCACATGTTCAACATCAGGATCGTCCATAAGATAAGCCATGGCGCGGTCGGTCACTTCACGTGTACGCTCTATTGTCGCTCCCTCGGGGAGCTCAAGTTCGATAGTGAAATAGCCCTGATCCTCTTTGGGCATGAAGCTGGTAGGGATAAAACGGTTAAGCAGGAATATGGCGACGATAACCAATCCGAACGCTGCAAGCATGCGACCGGAGTGGGCAAGCGTCTTTTTTATCGTGCGACTATAAAATTCGTTTCCAGCCGCGAGCCAATCGTTGATTTTCCGGAACAGACGGTTTTTGGGCTTACCCGAATCAGGACGCAACAACATGGAGCACAACACCGGCGAGAGCGTCAGCGCCACAATCGTAGAGATTATTACCGAAACGGCGATCGTGATTGTAAACTGGCGGTAAAGCTGTCCCGTAATACCGGGGAGAAAACTTACCGGGACAAACACGGCACAAAGCACCAGCGACATGGCTATCAATGCGCCCGACAGATTGTTCATCGCTTTCTGAGTCGCCTCGCGCGCCGGCAGATGCTCTTCGTTCATTATGCGGTCCACGTTCTCCACGACCACTATCGCGTCATCGACAACTATACCGATGGCAAGAATCAGACCCAACAGAGTCATCATGTTCAATGAAAATCCGAACACGAGCATGACGCCAAACGTACCGATCAGCGATATCGGCACGGCGACTATCGGTATCAGCGTCGCGCGCCAGTTCTGCAACGACAGGAACACAACGAGAATCACCAACAGCAGAGCTTCGAAAAGTGTGCGATAGACATGATGTATCGACTCAGATATATAAGTCGTCATGTCAAACGGTATGTCATAAGTGATGCCCTCCGGAAAGTCGGCGCTTATCTCGTCCATGACTTTCCTTACCCGCTCTGCCACGTCTATGGCATTGGCTCCGGGAAGCATGTTGACATTCATCACCGCTGCATTGCCACCGTTAATACCGCTCTCGGTGGCATAAGAGGATGCCTCGAGCGAGATACGTGCCACGTCCTTCAGACGTATGATAGATCCGTTGGGATTAGCCCGCAACACAATCTGCTCAAACTCGGAGACCGATGACAGTCGTCCGCGTGCCGTTATAGGCACCGTAAGGTCAACACCGCTCATCGGGGTCTGACCGAGCACACCCGCAGCCGACTCGCGGTTCTGATCCTTAAGTGCCGACTGAAGTTCCTTTACTGTCAGACCGAGGTCGGCAAGTTTATCGGGCTGCACCCATATCTGCATAGCGTAATAACGGCTGCCGACATTCGATACACTACCGACACCGGGAATGCGCCGCAACATGTCGAGCACGTTGAGAGTCGCATAGTTACTGAGATATACCTCGTCAAACTTTTCATCATTGGACTGAACGGTGATTGTCATCAGTCGTCCTGCAGTCTCCTTGCTGACCGAGATTCCGTTCTGCACGACCTCGGCAGGCAGGCGCGACTCGGCTTTCTTGACGCGGTTTTGCACGTCGACGGCGGCAAGCTCCGGATCGGTGTCGATGTCAAATGTTATCAACGCTGAGAAACCGCCGGAATTGGAGTTGGTCGACTGCATGTAGATCATGCCGGGAGTACCGTTAAGTTCCTGCTCGATGGGCGTGGCGACTGCCTGCGTCACAGTCTGGGCGTCGGCTCCGGGGTAAGATGCCGTGACCCGCACTACCGGGGGAACTATCTGCGGATACTGGTCGACCGGGAGTAGCGCAAGACCTATGCCACCCACTATCACTATCACAATCGAAATGACAATGGAGAAAACCGGATGGTTTAGAAAATAATTTTCTTTCATAGCCGTGACGGGATTTTATTTTACCGGTTCAGTATCGGCGGTAACAGGGCTTACCTTCATGCCATGCTGCAACTTGTGGAAGCCTTCGACCACAATCCGTTCATTGCGTCCGAGTCCGCGCTCGACAATTATATCATTGTTTATCTCGGGACCGGTCTCGACAAACCGCCGCTCTACTATGCTGTCGGGACGCACTACAAAGATGTAGGCACCCCCCTTCTCGACCACTATCGACTTGGCGGGAACGACCAGAGCGTCCTCGCGTACATCCATGAGCAGCTTCACCTTGGTGAACTCGCCCGGGAGAAGCGTGCGCCCGGGATTAGGCATCTCGGCACGAACCTGAAATGTTCCTGTCTTGGGATCGACCTGCGGATCGGCAAAATCGACCGGACCTCGGTAGGGATATTCCGTACCGTCGGCAAGCGTCACGGTCACATAGGGATCCCACTTGCGGGTCGCATCCTTCTGCCCAATATTTACGTTACGCTCCTTACTGTGGAGGTAGTCAAGCGCTGTCATGCTGAAATCGATGCGCACGGTGTCGCTCTTCACCACCGTGGCAAGAAGCGACTTGGCTCCGGGACCCACCAGTGTCCCGATATCGGCGCTGCGTTCGGAAATGTACCCCGATATGGGTGATTGCACTGACGTGTAGCTCAGTGTCAGCTCTGCCTGGGTGAGATCCGCTTCACAGACAGCGACCTCGGCTGTCGCCGTCTCATAGGCAGCTATTGCGTTGTCAAGGTCAAGCTGGCTCGCCGCGTTCTGCTCGTAAAGCGGACGTATGCGGTTGAGATCACGCTCGGCTTTCTGAGCCTGGGCTCGTGCCTTGTTGAGCTGGGCACGTGCTCGGTTGGCATGGGCTTTATATAGCGTCGGGTCTATAACAAACAGTGTCTGCCCCTTGTTAA
Source organism: uncultured Bacteroides sp. (assembly GCA_964442005.1). Classification (GTDB taxonomy): domain Bacteria; phylum Bacteroidota; class Bacteroidia; order Bacteroidales; family Muribaculaceae; genus JAAVFS01. The sequence goes on from CAYTWG010000026.1 coordinate 7,305, forward strand.
TATAGGTACCCTCGGCAAACAACATCTGCTGAAGATAACCCTCGACACGCGCACGTACCTCGACAAACTGCTGCGCACGTATGCGCCCTACATATTCACCGTAGATATTCACGTCCTCGACCTTGACCGGCTCGACCTCAACGGTCGGATAATTTTCCTGTACCTGGCGCGGACGCATCAGCACGATGACAACCCAGACGATGACCACAGCTGCTATGACACCGGCAGCAATCCTACGTGTCCGGCGTGCCTGCCGTGACTTGTCACCAAACATCCTGACTAACTTTCCGGAATATTTCTTCAATGTCAGGAGTACGCCTTGCTCCGTCGACTTTCCATTTCCCTTTTTCATAAAAATCACTGTTGACTGACAATCAGCCTATTTTGTAACTGAAAAATATTTATTATTAAAGCAATATTTTAATCTGAGCGTCTCTACTTCGTTTGAGTAATTTCTTAGTACTGAACTGACGTTTCCAATGCGGCAAAATTAATTATTTTAACATTATGACTACTCACTATACCTATAAAAGTTACTCATGGTTGAATTGTTTTAACTTTTATTTTTATTTAATCACAACTTTTTATTATTATTTCAGCTAAATTTGCAATGGATATAAGTAGACATTAAACTGTACTGTTCTCACAGTCATAAAATTGCAATTTCTCACAATACAATTATTATAATTATTCATGAAAAAATTTTTAGCCGTGACACTTGCATCAGTTGCAATTCTCGGCACCTCTCTCCCGGTCAAAGCTCAGAAATGGGAAGGTCTTGCCCCCACCCCTCCGATGGGTTGGAGCAGCTGGAACTGCTTCGGACTCAATCTTGATGAAGAAAAAATCCGCGGCATAGCCGACGCAATGGTCGAAAACGGATTACTCGATGCCGGTTACACTTATGTGAACCTCGACGATGCCTGGCAGAACGACACCCGCGACGAAAACGGAAACATACTGCCCGACCCGCAGAAATTTCCCTCAGGCATGAAAGCGCTCTCCGATTACATCCATGACAAGGGGCTGAAATTCGGCGTCTACAGCGACGTCGGCTGCATGACATGCGGCGGTCACCTCGGCAGTCTCGGACATGAATATCAGGATGCCCTTCAATATGCCCGCTGGGGTGTCGATTACCTTAAATATGACTGGTGCAACAACGACGGTCTGACTCCCAAAGGTGCCTATAAGCTGATGAGCGAGGCGCTTAAGGCAACCGGACGTCCCATACTGTTCAGCATGTGCGAATGGGGCAACTCCGAACCGTGGACCTGGGCACAGGACGTGGCTCACATGTGGCGCACGACCAATGACATCCATGCTAAGTTTGACTCTTACAAGCACTACGGCACATGGGGAACTTCAGGCATCCTTCAGCTCCTCGACCGCAACGTGCACCTGCGCTCATACGCCGGTCCCGACCACTGGAACGATGCCGACATGCTTGAAGTCGGTAACGGAATGAGCGTCAACGAGGACCGCGCCCACTTCTCAATGTGGTGCATGCTTGCATCTCCGCTCATACTTGGCAACGACATCCGTAACATGTCGCAGGAAACCAAGGATATAATCCTTAACAAGGAGGTTATCGCTGTCGACCAGGATCCCCTCGGTCATCAGGCTCTCCGATACCTCACCGACTCAGGCATCGAATACTGGTTCAAGCCTCTCGTCAACGACGAATGGGCGTTCTGCATCCTCAACCGCACGCTCGAACCCCGCGAAATCACACTCGACTGGAAAGAATTTGACTTTGAGGATCTGACGTTCCACCGCAAGACCGACCTCGGTTCTAAAGTCTACAAAATACGTGATCTCTGGAAACACAAGGATGACGGCACAACCGAGAAAAACCGTACAATCACCGTGCCGGGACATGATGTCGTCATGTACCGTTTATCGGCTAAATAAAAATTACCGACACCCTGAAGCTGTAAACCCCACTCATCAGCTCAAAAAATATTGCTTTCTCAAAATCAACGGACGGAGGTTTAAGGATTCACGCAATCCTTGACCTCCGTCCATCTTTTTATGCGCTGCATCGCTCCGTAGAGCGACAGTCCTGAATTGATTATTTAATGAAAATTTTCTTACTGATACTATTACTTTTCCAAATATAAATACCCGGTATCAAGTCAGACCACTCTCCATATTTAATAGATTCTGAAACGATGATCCCCTGCAGATTGTATAAAACGCCTTCTTGCAACAAATCCCGGGAAACATCAGTCACCCCGGATTCTTCATCGGAGGTTGCCGGGAATACCGGCAACGACGGGAACCAATAGTTAGAAATCATTGGATATTCTCGCAGAAAATGACCATCTGCATCAAATCGACGTGTCACATATGTCGGATCAACAAATTTATGGAACATTGAAGCATATAACTCATCAGTTACGGGATGAATTCCGAGAGAGCAACCATACACATGCCAGTCACCCTCTTCCTGAGAGAAATCAAGAATTTTCTCGATTTTCCGGGTTTCGATATCAAATCGGAATACCCGATAATTAGTGAACCAACTGTTAGGACCGCCACACCAATAAAGTCTATTCGTTACAGAAGAAGCACAGAACGGATCGGGAGTCCAAGCGTACCAGGAATTAGCCGGAGGGAACATGTCATCACCCTCAATTCTGATAACTTCCCGCTCGAGCGTTTTGGGATCGAGTCGGATGATATAAGGGACGGTGGAGCCGGTACCCTGCACATTCTTTGACGCAGAGTACCACAGGTTACCGTCTTTCGAACGCACCACTGTCGAACCGATTCCTGATGGACGCCTTGGACGCGTCCCGGTGTCTTGTTGGATAGCATCATCCACGATCGCCATGTCCAACGTTTCAATCACTTTATCGGTTGAAGGATCAATCACAAGCATTCCGTATTGCTGATGGACCGCAAAGACTTTTCCATCGGCGAGTATCATCGTGCCGGTCTGTCCGAAGTAAAGGGCACTGGTAGGGTCGCTGTTGGGTTTGTCATTATCTCCCCCGGCGTTTGGGTTAGCCGAGCCATCCACCTGCCCCTCGATCTCAAATGTCTCAAGATTGAGTATCCAGATTCCGTTGCTTGAGGATACGTAGCCTTTGGATTCCGACACTCCGCAGAATGCTCGTCCATCGCATTGATTCCCCGAAGGGTCAATCAGGACAAGTTGCTTGATCATTTTCATTGTCGTGGCATCAGCAATCGAGATACGTCCTCCGACTATACTGGCTCCGGGATCCTTCTCCTGCTTTGCAATCATATACAGGTGACCTTTCCAAATAGCACCATACTGGTTGGTACATCCCAACTCCACACCCGGATTCTCTGTCTGAATCACGCGGTAATGCCAGTAATTGCCGTCGGGATCATCGGGCAGAAGATAGTTGATAGTTGAATTCTGATGTCCGTACCAGTCCTCATTGATAAAAATTACACCTTCAGTGTAATCAATATCTCCCGCGACGGCTGAGGCTGCCGCCGCGAGTGATATTGAAAGTGTTAGAGCCAATTTACGCATCACTTGATAATGATCTTTTTGGCTGTGTCGCCGTTAACAATGACATATACGCCGCTACCCGAAGAAACATTATGTCGGAAGTTTTCTCCTGCCACATTGATAGTCTCTACCACTATGCCGGATGTATTTATCAAATCAAATTTTGATCCTGCATAACCACGGATGATAATGTCGCTACCTTCGGTACGGATCTGCTGAGCGTCATTGAGAAGACCCTCAACTGATGTACTTATCTTTTCATTGACCTCAACCTTCACTGAGTGAGTCACGGTTTTGCCATTTGATTCTACTGCCAGGAGGAGATTATGGCTTCCGATTGCCTTGGGAGTGATTGTGAGAAGATTACCCTCAAGTGTTACCTCGATAGGAATTATATCCTCTTCCGCATCAGCCGTGCGAGGAGTGTCTATAAGAGATAAGCGGATATTGGCGTCGTTGTTATCCTGATCGGTTACTTTGATTTCCACCGTATGCGGATCGCTATCTATCGCAAGCACGATATTGTCGATCATCTCAATCTCCGGCTCATAAACATCGGGGAATATCGGCATCGACTGGAACCAATAGTAAGGTCGAAGTTCGACGGTCTTATTGAACTCTCCGGTCTCCGCGTCAATGAAATGAGTCCAATTGTAGCGATAATGACCTGAAGCCTTGAATTCAGTAGTTCCGGCAATGATTTCGCCCGAACGGTCATCATAGCGAATTGTTCCGTAAGCTGCCTGCGCTATGCCAGGAGTATGTGCCGGAAGTCCCGATACGGTAGCTATGTGACGGAATGTGCGTGTGTCAATGTCGTAACGAGCGTAAGCACCGTCACCACCGTTGGAGATACTTGATCCTCCCGAGAAGAAAAGGGAGTTCACAGTATATGCACCTGTGAACTGAGTTGTGCGCCATGCGCCCCAGCCACAGCTCACTACACCATATTCCGCAGGTACTTCCACTCTGTCAGATTCCTCAAGTGTAATATGGTCGATTGCCACAAACACTCCATGTCCATCCTCCTTGGTAGCGTACCACACACGACCATCGGCACTCTGAGTGATACCTTGTACGTTTTTGTCCACGATAGTCTTGATGATCCGGTCAGTATCAATGTCGATGATGTATACACCGGCATCCTGCTTGATTGCGAAAACGTGATTTCCCGCCTGTGTCATGTCGCCCATCTGACCGCTATAGAGTGATCCGGACGGGTCAGTGTTCGGCTTGCCGTCATCGCCGTCATCAAGAAGGTCACTTCCTACTTTACCGAGCACTTCAAAGTTATCCGTATCGATTATGTAAACACCGTTGCTCGTGCCCATATACACGCGTCCGGGACCTGCTCCGCAAAGTGCACGACCGTCGGCGCTGCGTGTCTCGCCTTCAATCATGATATCATCAATTGAACCGAGACGTTTTAATGTAGTAGCATCTGCTACTACAAGACGTCCACCGCCGGGGAGAGGATCACCACCATCAGATGCCTGCTTGGAGCTTATAATCAGTTTCCCATCGTAGATTATACCATACTGGGATGTACATCCGAAAGACAAGCCCGGGTTTTCGCGTTCGTAAGCCTGATAAGTCACCTCATAATCGGGTGAAAACCAATTGAGACCACCGTTGGTATGTCCGTACCATTCCTCGTTAAGCATTATGGTTCCGGAGGTATAGTCAATCTTGCTGTCGCGCTCCGGCTCGACGATCCTTACCGGAATTTCTTTCGAAAAGCCCGATCCGTCGGCAGATTCCACGGTCAGATAACATTCTCCTACTCTATGACCCGAAAGTTCGTAAGGAGTCAAACGGGTGTTGTTTTCATCCCAAAGATTTACCTTATACATGGTGGCGATATAATCCTTGAGACTTGATCCGTTATCCTTGATTGAGACAGTAACATCAGCGATGTCGGGATCTGCCGGAGTGAGAATCGGGAACAATCCGGTCATCTCCTTGGGAGTAAGCGTGATATATCCATCCTCCCCTACAGCTTCAAATGTAATATCACTCACCGGAACCATTAAAGCTGATGAGAGTGAATACCCTGCGGTGAGATCCTGATTGAATGAATATGTAGCTGTGATGTTTGCCACTCCAGCCGTCTTCGTAGTAGTGACAACTCCGGTGGTGGCATTCACCGTCGCAGCGCGTGTGTTGGAGCTTTTATAGTCCATCTTGGTATATGTGGCGTCAGCCGGTTCGAAGAGGAGTCGATTTTCAACCGGATGACTGAGTCGCGCTTCCACCTGCTCCAGCTCATAGTGTATGGATGTGATGGGACGTAACGGATTACGTAAAATTATCTTCGCTTCATTTGAATAGACATAGGTCGACTTGGTTTCACCCGCTGCGGTGTAGGATCCGCGGATCTGAACAATGCCTTCCGTAGGCTCGAAATTCTTGTAGGATGTTACATGTCCCATCAGATTTTGCACGTTGGTTGCCGACAACATTGTGAAATTGGGTTTATACCAAGTATAGGCTGTGTTTACTTTTCCTCCGTCAGGGATCTGTACGAACACGGGCAACTCGAGGTTTTTATCGGCAAGAGCATAATCCACCAGTTTCGGAACAGTGAGAATCTGATCCGAATCAAGAGCGGGGCGGAAGAGCTGGTATGGCAGTTCGACAGATGTCGTTTCCTGTGGCTGATGTGAGAAAATCATAACAGCATTGGGATTGAGCCATCGACCGGGATTGACTTTGTTGAAGTCAGAATCTATTACACGCTTAACGTAGCAGTTCCAGGTATCGGATGTGTCCACGTGGTCGTAAGCGCCTGTGATCGCTCCGTCGTGATCTGAGTCGTAGGTAACAGAAATCTGGTTACCGTTTCTTGAGAACGACATGCGGGAATCGGCTGCTGCAATAGTGGAGACTACTTTCATCAAATCATCGTCCCAACCTCCGCTCCAGCGATAACCGTATACGAGATTTTCCGGGCCTCTGCCATCATTGAACTGGAACACTACCGTAGCCGATTTTTCACCGGTACCAACCCAAAAGTCAACATCGGCATGATCCACAGGCTGAACCACCTCCGGCGCTTCATGCATCGCCTCTCCCCAGTCAGCCATCTCATAATCGAGCTCTTCGCTGAGATCGCCTCCCATATAGCCGATACCTGAACCGTTGAAGATTATATATTTCCAAGCCTGCACACAACCGTCGGAGAGTACGGTACTTGACATGCCGAGACCCGAATACCCCATGTAGTCATAGTCGTTGGGTCCGTGCCAATAAGACCAATATCCGTCATACCATCCGGATCTCCAACGAAATTCCGGTTCTTCGTATCCCTCCTCAAGTTGCCAATAATCATAATCGTAGGCAGGATAACCATAGAGGAAAGCATTGAGAGGATGCTCGATTATACCGGTTTCCTTTGCTTTTTCGATAGCATCTATACACATTTGCTCCGCTTCATATCCTGGAGCAGTCTCCTGTCCCATCGTGATATTGGGATCGAAGAACCCAAAGGAAACCTCACCCCCGATTGCAGCGCGGTCAAAATCATAATGCAGATAGTCGAGTTCTTCGCGGTTGGCACTGACGCCGAGTGCGTTGAGCGTGGATCCCATTGTACCGGTGTACTGGATCATAGCTGTCAGGATGCTGCTCTGGGAAGCAACGGCGCGCACCAGATCCTCTCCGGTCTTTGTGCCGTTCCAACGGTAGCCCCACACAAGCGCCGGCATCCCCTCGATATCCTGGAAATCGATCACCAGTGCACATTTCTTCTCTCCGTCCGGATCTCCTGCCCAATGCTGGATCTGATCCCAGTCAACCCAGTCGACATATTCGACTGCATGACTCTTGAAAAATGATCCCGACAAGGCGAGACCGATCAGTAAAATTTTTTTCATAATGATAAGAATTGGTTACTATTTGTTGTTAATCTATTATACTCCAATAATTTTCAGCTATTAACTATTCAATAACAAGTGGGTCGGGCAATGGCACTCCCGGCAGACTGATATGCAGGTCAGCCGCTCTGGATAGTTCGGTGGATGTCTCCCCCAACCAACCGCAATACTGATTAAGTCCGGTATAGACCCTTACGAAATCTATACCCGGGAGATTTACCGGATTGCCCTCCGAGTCCACGGCACGAGAAATATCAAAGGAATTCAGATCGGCAAAATCGTTAGGATGGTTGTCGACATAGCCATGATCGTAGGCATAGAGGACATAATAGCGACCTATACCGCTCAGATCTATACCATTGGGTGCCAAACATGTACCGGTAAACGAAAGTTTATCTCCGACCACCCATTTTGGGAAATAATCCTGAGAATGAAATATGTTTTTTGCGAGATACCCCTCCTTGCCTAAGGAATCTTCCCATGGGATATACCGAATGTCGTCGAGATAACCGGTCTCATCCTCTTCAGGGAGATGACCGGGGACTGACCGATGATATGTAATGGTATAGTTATGAAGTGTTTCAGGCTTGTAATACTCGCTCCCTGCAAGTTCGTACCACTCGTCATCAGGCAATCCGTTGCAGTTGGTATCATAACTGACCATGACTATGCCGGGCTCCGCCGACCCGCCCCGTTCATCGGGATTGGTAAGTTCATAGAAGGCATTGCCCCAGATCCGGAAGTCTTTCTCTCCCTCAACATTGATGACCGTATGATCAAACCCGAATGTAACATAGCCTCCGTAGGCTCCCAGGGTAATCATTATATCATTCGTGCCTGAGATCGATTCCTCACACTTTTTCAGAATATCTCCATAACTGTCCCCCTCTTCATACTTCGGCATCTCGTTGACAAACTGACCGGGTGCGGGACAGTACTCGTAGACCTTCGAAATATAAGGGGAATATTCCACCTCCTCATGATAGACATTGACGGTGAAATCAAAATGATAAGGCGTCGCGTCGTCAATTATATCGAATGAAAGTTCATAAGTCCCCTCTTCCTTCGTGAGAAATATGTATCTTCTCTCCGTTGAGACGGTCACGCCGTTGACCTTCCATTCGTATCTGTCGCCTGTGAGCGCTGATTCCATAGGTAGTTTCGACATACGTGGAATATGGTAGACATCATCGATGCCGAGACTGACCATACGAATTTCTGTTGTGCAGCCGCCAAGAAACATCAGCAACGGCGATATGAGTAAAAATCTTTTCATTTGTAGAGAAATGTGATATGTGCAGGTATATCACCCGCCCGTACACTCCATTTCCGGTACCCGTCGGGTGAGAAACAATAGAGTGTACCTGATGAAACATAATTTTTGGCATCCGTGACAAAAATGTCTCCGGTCTCGGGATGGACGGCTATGCCGTATGGTATTTGAATTTCCTTCTCCGTGCCGTCCTTAATAAAGTTATCGGATATGACTTCCTTTGTACGTACATCAATTACACCGTAACTGATTGTATTGGATTGAGTGTAGTTATTCCATTCGGTGGCATAGAAATACATCCTGTCTTCAAAAAAAGCCATATTTGAACAGGCAATAGGGATCGTATCGGTTACAATCATCTGATTGTAACCGGGTTTCTTTTGCATTACATACAACCGGGAAGGTCGAGACTGATAGTCGCCTCTTGATGTTACCCATAATTTATTGTACCGGTCTTTCTTTAACCTGTGAAGATTTATGCCGACAGGAATTTGTTGTACCTGTTTGAAATCTATCATTTGAATTACTGAGACGGTATAGTCATAGTTCGGCACCCGATAACCTCCCGAGTTGGCAACATACATATAATCGTCGACTATTTCCATTTCTTCGGGCTGATAACCGACCGAAACCTTTCGGGTGATGTTAAGCGAAAGTGTATCTACCTCATATACGGCTCCTTTGGGCGCGTCGGGGTCGATCAGTACCGGACCGACATAAGAACTGACGTAAGCTTTCCCCCTATGAAATCTGATATACCGGCAGTTAGGAATATCAATTTGTCCAATTCTTATTCCGGTACGAGCTTCCAATACCTCGACTTTATGCGAACAGTTTACCACCACATATAATTTTGAGCCATAAATGCCTATATCATTGCCTACATCACCGAGTTCTTTAATTACATTAGGATTTTTCTCAGCATAAATATTTCGGGAGTAAAGTCCGGTTACGTAATCATAGTAATCTATGGTACATTTATTAGACCCCATATTACCCTCGTTCACCAGATACAATCCACGAATTGGACTTCCCGGCATTTCATCACCGATTATTTCATACTCCGTTGGTACCACAAGCTCATCCTCACGACAGCTTGTGATACCAATCAGGAGCGGCAGAAAAAATATATAAAAGAAAAATTGTTTCATATTTCTATCGAAAGAGAGATTTTATAATTACGCTTTGGCATCGGATAGTTCAATATCACGTCATAATCTTGACTCAGCAAGTTATTTACTTCGACTAAAACACGATTTTTTACTTTTCCAAGTTTGAAATCATAACTCAATGATATATCAGAAGTGTACCACGGTTGCGTGTAATTGTATCGGATATTCTCTTGTTGATTATAGCGGGAACCGACATATATGAAGCTGTAATTAAGTCCCAGATTATGCCACGATGCGTTTATGACAGCTGAACCCGAATGATGAGGAATATATGGTATCTGATGCCGGTAATAGTTATCAGCCGGATTAGTTATATCAATTGCTTTTTGATAAGTATATTGACCTCGCAATGTAAATACCATGTCCTGATAGGGATTTACAGATAACAATGCCGTAACGTCAATCCCGCGAATATCCACTAAACCTAAATTCAGCATCGTCCAACGAAATTGTTGTCCTTTGGGATAGGCTACAATCTTATCGTGTACTTTATTATAATACACGTCGCAACTAAACCGAATCTGTGAAAGTAGGCTCTTCCGTGATTTGTCAAATAAAAGACCTGCATTATACTGCTCAACACGCTCAGGATTTAACTTTGAATTACCCATATCGGCATAATACAAATCGTTAAAAGTCGGCATCCGGAACGATTTTTTATAAAATGCACGGACTGATAGTGTCCTGTTGCGTAAAGGATATCCGCAGAAATAAATCGCAGGGGTAAAAACCGATTTGTCCTTCGGCGCCTCTTGCCCCTTAAGGATATCGTGAACTAAGGTCGTCAAACCGCTTGCCGTAACCGATATCCGATTAAGGTCTAATGAAGTTGCTATCGATAAGAGATTTGTATATCTGTCAGGCTTTGCGAAACCATAGACATCGGCATTTAATGAATTATATATGAAATCATAACTGGCTGATGCTCTCCACCACGATAATATCGTAAATTCATTTGCCGACGAAAAATAAAACTCCCGTTGCCGATAAAGATTATCCACTTTAATCTGCTTATCATCATTATTAACATAATGCGTGCGATAAAAAGCATACTTGATATTTTCCAGAGAGGTCCAACGTCCCGACGAAATCGTAGCAGAGCCTTGCACAAAAGAATTGGTATCCCAGATTCTTTCACCACGCCGCCACACATTATTGACAATAGCTCCCGGAACACCTCTTTCTGAGTTGTAATTATAGACTTTAAAATGCCACTCCCCTGAGCGCAGTGATCCATTAAGATTCAATTCAAGACGGGTGGCATTTATATCTCCGTTTTCTCTGACAGCTGTTGTGTCATAGGCAAGCTCGCCGGCAGGATTTACTCTGCGATACCTGAATTTATATTTCCCGCTTGAGTTAAGCCACTCAGCACTTAAAGAAGCATTGACATGATCCGACAATTTCAGTTCAACCAAAGCCGAAGGATTCAGCAAGTCAAAAGAGCCTGATCTGACGGCGGCTCGTGCGTGATATGTCTCTCCGGCTTCAAAGACCGGAGTACGTGTCCGCAAATACACCGTACCCGCGTTCCCGAAATCCCTTGCCGGTTGAAGTAACGCACTCTTTTGACCATTGTGTAATGACAGTGCCTCGATGTTATCAAGAGAGAATTGACCTAAATCTATTTGTCCGTTCTGGGCATTCCCGAGTTGTACACCATCATACACCACCCCGGTGTGATTGGTGCCCATTGAACGGATATTTACAGTCTTGATACCGCCTACGCCACCATAATCCTTTACCTGCACCCCCGCAAAATACCGTAGCGCGTCAGCAACGCTATTGCTGTTTAGTTTAGAGAGTTCTTCGCCTGATAAAGTCTGTACGGGGATAGTCTCTTTATGTAGCCGCTTGGCTGTAACAACCACCTCCTGCAGATTTTGCGTTTTTACAGAGTCAACCGGTTCTTTACTCGCTAAAACAAAATTCCCGGATAAAAAAATTACGGGTAAAATTATAAATTTCAGTGATCTACTTGTCATTGTTTGAGATTTACAGATACAAAAACTCCCGTTTGCACTGATGAAAAAGTGCTTACGGGAGAATAAACGTTATCTGTAAATCTCAAAATTCCGATAAGGAACCTGATTTTGAGTCAGCAAATGCTTGAAATCGTCAGACCATTGCCCATAATCCCGTAGGCGGTTTCATAAAGCGAAAATGGCAGGTCTTCTGACTTATCCCGGTTTTTTCGCGCCTTCCCGGTCGGTAAAACCAGTGGCAAGTTGCGAAAAACTACTGCTTGATGATCAACTCAACAAGCGGGAATTACAGCAGCGGGTACTGTTGAGGATTCACACCTCATTCCCTTTTGATGCTCCTTAATGCCTCCTCTCTTGGACGGCGGAACAACCATTTCAAGTGCAAAGTTACAATTTTTTTTTGAAACTTTGCCAATCAGCCGATAAGATAACTAATTTATACCGACGTTTATGTGTTCGTCCTACCTACTCTCAACGGCAAGTGCGACAATAAGTAAAGCAAATAATCTGACACCTATTAATTTTTTCATACCGGGATAATGACCGATTATATTTTTAATTAGGTTTACCCCTAAAATATTCCGAGAATACTCTATAAGCCAATATGGTAACTAAAATTACAAATAATATTGCACAAATGCCTATACAGCCCCGAATTAATATTTTTGAACGATCCGGAATATCATCGAACCATATAATCATTGCAATTTCGGCAATAATTCCAAGACCAATCAACATTAGTGATACATATTTCAGTTTTCGATGCTGCGGCGCATTGAACAACCTATTTATTTCATCGCGTTGCTCCCGGTAGCTACTCATAAGACTATAGTTTTAGGCAAAATTACACATTTTCAGCAAGAGACACAAGACAAAGAAATATTTCGCAGTCGTTGGATGCAGCAATCGCTTATTTTGCGGCACTCGTCAGAGGGAAAAAAACTGAGTATCAATGCCGTCAGATTTCTTTCTCTACTTTGCAATGAAAGCGGCAAGCCGATGACCAAACGAAATATCGACAGGGGCAACGGAATTGAGCTAATGTTAAAAATATGTTAATTGTTACACAAACTAATTTATTTAGTTGTATAACTAAAATCTTTAGTTTAAATTTGCCGTTACAATAAAAAACTACTATTTCAGAAAATGATGAAGCAGCTGACCGATAAAGAAGAAGCACTGATGCGCATATTTTGGACCAACGGACCTCTATTCGTTAAAGAAATCGTACAGCTTCACGACGAGCCTCGTCCTCACTTCAACACGGTATCGACATTTGTCAGGATACTTGAGGAAAAGGGATTTGTTGCACATGAATCCTTTGGAAAGACCTACAGGTACTATCCCGTCGTGAGCGAGGAAGAATACGGGCGATCCAACCTGCGCAACGTCATCGAACGCTATTTCAACAATTCCCTTTCAAGCGTGGTGAGCGCGCTGTTCAAAGAGGAGAAACTCTCTGACGACGAGATAATTTCATTAATAAATCAGGTCAAAAACTCAAAAAGATAACAGTTCAAAAATGGGAATCTTACTATCAGCATCACTGATCACTACTGTCATCATGGCTGCGACATGGGGTGTCTACCGCATCTTTCTGTCGGGAGCGATGAGTCCCGACTACAATCGCCGCATCATCATGTCGATATACTGTTTCTCGGCAGTCTCTCCGCTGTTGCTCTGTCTGTTAATCGCACTTAAAGGAATGCCGTCAGGAACTATCGACGTAGGGCTCCCTGAAGTGACCGGCATCTCAGCGGCTGATGCGGCACCGGCTCAGTCATCCGGACTGTCACTTCTGCTCGACATCTACCTCGCGGGAGCGGCTCTGGTCCTGGCGGGATTTGCTGTCTCAATAATCAGGCTCTTCACCATGATTTTGCGAAACGGTACTGTCAACCTCAACGGCTGCAATGTAGTTGTACACCATAATCACCGTCTGGCTCCATTCTCGTGGTATAGGTACGTGTTCGTAACCCGACGTGACATGTCCGATCCCGACTTGTCGATAATCCTGGCTCATGAAAACGGGCATCTCAGCAAGCGCCACTGGATCGACCTTATCATCGCGCAGATAATAATTATCCTCGACTGGTACAACCCCGTCGCATGGATCATGAGAGCCGAGTTGCGCGACATTCATGAATTTCAAGCCGACCGACTCGTAGTCGAAAACGGCACCGACATGAAAAAATATCAGATTTTTATAATAAAAAAGACTGTTGGCGCAAGGTTCGCGTCTCTCGCCAACAGTCTCAATCACAGTTCACTTAAAAAACGTATCACTATGATGTTATCTGACAACAGGCGTGGAAAGTCACGCCTGAGAGCCATTGCTCTCATCCCGGTAGCGGCTATCGCTGTCATCGCTATGTCGACCGACGCATTTGCCGGAGTACTCAACGACCTTAACGAGACTCAGCCGCGTTACAAAGTTACTAAAAGTTTTATTGCCGACAATCCGGAAAGCGCATCGTCGGAATCAACTGACATAATACTCTATGAAGCTGAGATTCTACCACAATTTCCCGGTGGAGAAATAGAGCTGCTTAAGTTCCTCCAGCAAAACATCCGTTACCCCGATGAAGCCATAGAGAAACAGATCGAGGGAAAAGTCATCGTAAAATTTATTATCGGTACCGACGGTCAAGTATCTAATCCTGAAATATTGCGCAGTGTATCGCCTGAACTCGATGCCGAGGCAAAACGCGTAGTAATGGAATTTCCCAGATTCTCACCGATGAAATTAAACGGCAAACCGGTTAACTCATCCTACACCCTTCCTGTATCGTTCCGACTGACTAAGAATGATGAAGAGTTGCAACAGTAATCAATGCCTACCGAAAATAACCGGATAAATTCAGTTTTGATTCAGCTTATAAAAACCATCCTTCCGGGATGGTTTTTTCATTTATGAATAAGCACTTTTTGCGCCCTCCCTTTAAAATTGCACTAAGCCGCGGTCTTTAATATAATAAGGTGGTGTTTGCATAATTGAGTTAAAGATTATACCTTTGCGTTGAAAACTATTGAACATGAAAATCAACTTTCGCAACATATTCGCGGCTCTGGCTTTGACACTATCCTCAATAGCCGGATATGCCGTTGATCTACCTACAACGACGGTTGCCGGACAGAAGTGCTACTATTACGATGTCAAGCCCAAGGAGACAATTTATACAATTGTAAATCAGCTCGGTATTTCCCGTTCTGAAATTATCCGATACAATCCCGCCGTAGTCGATGGCATACGTCCCGGCACGAGACTATATTTCCCGGTATCAGATTTTGACGGCAAGCTTACACCGGCAACCGACTCTGAGGAAAAGCCCCCTGCTGTCGCCGAGACTGCGGCTCAGGCTACGTCAGTTGAAAAACCGGTTAAAGAAACGCCAGCCATTGACGTCGCTGCTGATGATACCGCCAACGACGTGGCACCGGTCGCGCAGGAGGAACTGACATCGACTGTCGCCCACAAAGTGAAGCGCGGAGAGTCGCTCTACGGCATCAGCCGCAACTACGGGCTGACAATGGAGCAGCTCATCGCCTATAATCCGCGATGTGCCAACGGTGTACGTCCCGGCGACATACTCGTTATCCCGGTTGCCGGCGGCAGCGATGAAAGTACCGGAAGCAATAAGCCCTCCGAGGACACCCCCGATTACTCGGCTACAAGTCGCCCCGCCACTCAGGATGATGCCGAGACTCCCGGCTATACAGCCTCATACGAGACTCCTGACCCGCTCAACATGGCAATCATCCTACCGTTCATGCTGTCAGAGGAAGAACCCTCAAAGACAGCTCAGATCTATACCGAATTTTATAAAGGATTCCTCCTTGCAGCCGACTCTCTCAAAGAAAACGGCAATACTCCGGTAAACATATACGTTTTTGACAGCGCCGCCTCAACCGATACGGTAGCGGCTATAATCTCACGCCCCGAGTTTGATTCGATGAACCTTATCATAGCTCCCGATAACGAGGAGCAGCTGGCAACCATCGTCAACGGCGTCAGTGAAAACACTTATATCGTCAATCCGTTTATCGTAAAAAATGACTTCTTCATCGGTCATCGCAACATCATGCAAGTCAACATCCCCCACGCCGATATGTATGAAAAGGCGATAAGAGGGATACGCGAGATATACCCCGCTTATACTCCGGTGTTTCTTTCCCGCATCGACGGTGCCGCCGACAAAGATGCTTTCATCACGGCTCTCAAAGAGAATCTTGACCGTGACAGCGTGGAATACATCGACATTACGTTCCGCAATCTGTTGACTGACAACGACCTCTCGCAGCTCACCGATGACCGCGACTACATTTTCATTCCTGTATCGGGCAACCGGTCGGAATTTGCCAAGATTACAACGGCGGTCAAACGTTTCCGCGACGAAGCGATAACCAACCGCGCGGTGCTATTCGGTTATCCCGAGTGGATTACTTTCCGAGGCGACTACCATACGCGTCTGTGCGATCTCAATGCGACGATATATACCCGCTGGTATGCCGACATGACGGCTGATGCCGCTGAAAACTTTGTCGACAGGTTTAAAAACACTTATGGCGAAGAATTGCTTGACGCCGTCCCCAAACAGGGACTTCTCGGATTTGATCTCGGATTTTTCCTGATCAATGCCTTGCGCGACTCTAACGGTGACATGCATGCCGATACGCTTCCATATTACGGACTTCAGAGCAATTTTAACTTCTCTGACGACAATGTCAGCGGACTCGTCAACAATGCCCTCATGTTTGTCACCTTCGGCAATAATGGTTCTGTCTCAAAAATCAATCTCTGAGTATCATGAAACGTCTGCTGATTAGCCTGATGATTATAGTTGCAGCAATAGCCGCAAACGCTCAGACCCATTATGTCCCGCACGTCCACGTGGGAGTGCACGGCGGCGTGTCGCTCGGACGCCAATCGTTCAGCCCGTCATCGCCCCAGAAGTTTCTTGAGGGATTCAACGGCGGTTTTTCTGTAAGATATGCCGAGGAACGACATGTCGGGCTACTTGCCGAGCTCAATATCGAGCAGCGCGGATGGGCTGAAGATTTTGAAGATTACCCATTTGAGTACAAACGCACACTCACATACGTGCAGCTCCCTATCATGACCCACATATTTTTCGGCGGCAGAAACGTAAAATGTATCATTAACCTCGGTCCGCAGCTATGTTACCTTATCGGTGACAATATATCGGCAAACTTCGACTATGAGCGTCCGTCATCAGTATCAGGATTTCCATCCCGCAACCGTCAGACATTACAGATGAGAATGGACATCAAGTCGCGGTTTGACTACGGTATAACGGCTGGTGCGGGAATGGAGTTTGTGCTGCGTAAGAAGCACTCGATAACCCTTGAAGGTCGATATTACTACGGTCTCGGCAACATCTTCCCGTCAAGCAAAAAAGACCACTTCAGTGCATCCCGAGGCAGCTCCATCATGGTCACTCTCGGCTACATGTTCCGCCTTAAGTAACCACGCGGTAACCTCGCCGCAATGCTGACATAAAAAAAATCCGCAGACGCCGGTCATCGGCAACTTGCGGATTTGCTTTGTATCCCCGTGGGGAGTCGAACCCCAATCGTTGGAACCGGAATCCAATATTCTATCCATTGAACTACGGAGACATTTATTGACTATGACTGTGCAAAAGTACAAGTTTTTTTGTAGTTTTGCAAATAACTTTTCAACCTAAGTGATTTTCCGTTGCAGTAACCTGTCGGAGTGTCACTTTTGAATAACAAGGATAAGACGATGAATGTCAGAATAGAGCCATCATGGAACCGACAACTGAGCGACGAGTTTGAAAAGGATTATTTTTCGCAGCTGACCGGATTTGTCAGAACGGAATACTCCACTAAAACCGTGTTTCCCCCGGCAGGAAAGATTTTCGCCGCATTCGACTCGTGCCCGTTTGACAAAGTGAAAGTAGTGATACTCGGACAAGACCCATATCACGACTTCGGACAGGCTAACGGACTCTGTTTCTCTGTCGCTCCAGGCGTACCGTTTCCCCCCTCGCTCATCAACATATTTAAAGAGATACATGCCGACACCGGTGCACCGATGCCTGTCGACGGTGACCTCTCCCGATGGGCTCGCCAGGGAGTGTTTCTCCTCAACTCGATTCTGACCGTCGAAGCTCACAAAGCCGCTTCCCACCGTGACCGCGGATGGGAACGGTTTACCGATGAGGTCATCCGCCGACTTGCCACCCAACGCGAGCATCTCGTCTTTCTCCTGTGGGGATCAGCGGCAATAAAGAAAGGTGCATTCATCGATCGCAACCGACATCTTGTACTGTCATCGGCTCATCCGTCGCCTCTGTCGGCTTACCGCGGATTCTTCGGCAATCATCATTTCTCCCTTGCCAACGACTATCTCAAGCGCAACGGCATGGACCCTATACAATGGTAAATCACAATGAGACCCGGAATTTTCATATTGTTGCCTTTACTACTGACTCTGACAGCCAAAGCGGCTGCCGAGGACACAATGACGGGAATTTTTGTACCGTCGTTCAAGTCGTTACGGGTCGGAGTGGACGGTATGACGCTGTCGGACCCGGTAATCGCTCTTGACTCCGACAGCCGTATTCTGATCGAATTTGACGAACTCGCCGACGACCGCCGCTACATGCGCTACTCTCTCACCCACTGCAACGCCGACTGGCAGCCCTCGGGACTCGTGGAATCGGAATTCCTCGAAGGCTTCAACATGGGCGACGTAGACGATTACAGCTACTCACAGGCAACGACAACCCACTACGTGCATTATCGCATCGCGCTGCCCAACGAGCAAGTGTGGTTTACCGTCTCCGGCAACTATCTGCTGCGTGTCTATCCTGAGCAAGATCCCGAAACGACACTCCTGCAAGCCCGGTTTATGGTAAGCGAACAGCAGGTTGCCATCGGAGCATCAGTCTCGTCGATAACCGACATTGACTACAACGCCTCACATCAACAGCTCACGCTTGAAATTGACGCATCGAGGATTCCGGTGCAGAATCTGTTTGGAGATCTGACTGTTGTAGTAGGACAGAACGGTCGGCTCGACAACGAAGTGAAACTACCGCACCCGTCAAGGGTTTCCGGCTCAAAAGCGATATATGACCATCTCGGGGGTCTGATCTTTCCGGCTGGAAACGAGTATCGGCGTTTTGAGACAATATCGACCTCATATCCGGGAATGAGGGTAGCCGGGATTGAATATCATGACCCGTTCTACCATTTCACGCTCGAGACCGACTCTCCGAGAGCCGAAGAGCAGTACTCTTACGACAGCACCCAGCACGGAGCCTTCGTCATCAGGGAATACAACTCGACCGACGGTGACACCGAGGCTGACTACGTGGCGGTACATTTCACGCTCGACCTACCGCCGGTTGAGGACGGCGGAGTGTTTCTTGACGGCGATTTCACATGCCGTCGTTTTGATCCCGAGTCCCGGATGACATACAACCGTGCAACAGGTCTTTACGAAAACACCCTGCTGCTCAAACAAGGACACTACAACTACCAGTACCTCGTGGCTCGCCCCGGCGACCATAAAGGACTGACCGCACCCATCGAAGGCGACAAGTACCAGACTGTCAACCGATACACAGTGAAAGTTTATCAACGTCGACCCGGCGAGCGATATGACCGTCTCGTAGGATTTGACTCAATAATGTCGCTATGAACAATAACGAAGAGACAACTACAATTATGCTGCAAATCAAAGATACATTGGTGTCGCTCGACGTTGCCGAACGTTTCTTCTGCTGCGATCTCGAAGCATGCAAGGGGGAATGTTGCATAGAAGGTGACGCAGGAGCACCCATCACCGAGAGTGAACGACGGGAGATTGAAAAAGTATTGCCTGAGATATGGAATGACATGCTTCCGCAGGCTCAGGAAGAGGTTAAAGCCAACGGTGTCGCCTACGTTGACGAAGAAGGTGACCTCGTGACGTCAATAATCGGAGGGAAGAACTGCGCTTTCACATGTTACGCTCCGGGTGGTCTGTGCCTATGCGCGATCGAGAAGGCTTACCGTGAAGGACGCATATCATTCCGCAAACCCTCTTCATGCCACCTGTACCCGCTAAGGTTGACCGAATATCCGACTTTTACAGCCGTAAATTATCACCGTTGGAAAATATGCCGTGCGGCTGAAGCGCTCGGGCGTAAGAAAGGTATACGCGTCTACCAGTTCCTCAAAGAGCCGTTGATCGAACGCTTCGGCAAAGAGTGGTATGACGAACTTGTCCTTGCTTGTGAAACCTATCTGAACGAATATCCCGATGGAGCAACAGTCGACTGATAAAAAGACACCGCGCACCACCAAGTCCAAGATTGCGGGAATCCTTTTCTCTCCCAAGGGGATAAAGGTCAAGACCCGTTACCGCATTGTACTGCTTGACGAGAACCGGTTCAAATCAATATTTTCATTTTCTGCAAGGCGCGGAGGGATGATAATGATAAGCATTGTGATTTTCTTCCTGTGTGCCGTCCTTGGTGCCATGCTGCTCGGAGTAACACCCTTACGCACTCTGCTCCCCGGATACATGAAAGGAGATGATCGCCGCAACTATATTGAGACGGCAAACCGCGTTGACTCCCTTGCTCGATTGACAGCACTCAACAACCTGTATCTCACCAATTTCAGTGATATACTCAGCGACAATATCGACATCGACAGCATCATTGCCGCCCACAACGACACGGTATCGCGTGTGAACCTGCCCATAGACTCTCTGCTGACAACATCTGACGCCGAACGTGAGTTTGTGAAACAATATGAACAACGCGAACGGTTCAACGTGTCGGTTCTGTCGCCGGTAGCAGCCGAGGGCATGCAGTTCTTCGCGCCCGTGACCGGAGCGGCAATATCTTCAACCGACGGCAGCGGACACATGTCGTTCTCACTCCCGGCATCGGCGCCTGTGTCGTCGATCTATAAAGGCACGGTAGTTGACACCTACTATGCTCCCGCGACGGGACACACTGTCGTCATACAGCATCCCAACAATTTTCTCTCTCGTTATAGCGGTCTCGGAGAGTGCTTTGTCAAAAAAGGCGACCGCGTCAGAACCGGAAGCCGTGTAGGTCTTGCGCGACGCAAATCATCACCCGATACTGAACCCGTTGCTTTTGAAATGTGGTACAACGGCTCTCAGCTCAATCCTACCGACTATATCTCCTTCTGACCGTAAAACAGGAACAATAACCCACAGAAACCATGTCTGTAATCAACATAACATCTCTCGATCATCCCGGATTGGAGCCGTTCACCACCTTGACAGAAGCTCAGTTGCGTAACCGGCTCGAACCCGACAAAGGGATATTCATAGCCGAGAGTCCGAAAGTCATCAATGTAGCAATATCGGCAGGATACGAACCTCTGTCGATGCTCTGTGAACGACGCCACATAACAGGCGACGCTGCATCGATCATAGAACGGTTTCCTGAAATGACGGTTTACACCGGAGAACGGGAACTGCTTGCCGCTGTGACCGGCTACACGCTCACTCGCGGTGTGTTATGCGCTATGCGTCGCCCGGTGATGCCGGCTGTCGCCGATGTGTGCCGCGACGCAAAGCGAGTTGTGGTCATAGACTCTGTGGTCGACACCACTAATATCGGTGCGATATTCCGGTCGGCGGCGGCGCTCGGAATCGATGCCGTACTGCTCACACCCTCCTCATGCGACCCTCTTAACCGTCGCGCGGTCCGCGTGTCGATGGGCACCGTGTTCCTCGTGCCATGGACATGGCTTGAAAGCCCGATCGGTTCGCTCCGGGAACTTGGATTCAAGACCGTCGCAATGGCTCTGACCGACCGGTCCGTCTCAATCGACGACCCCGTCCTCACCACCATCGACCGCATGGCTATAATAATGGGTACCGAAGGCGACGGACTTGCCCACTCCACAATCGCCGACGCCGACTACACGGCACGCATCCCCATGTCCCACTCCGTCGACTCCCTTAATGTCGCCGCAGCCGCAGCCGTCGCCTTCTGGCAGCTTCGACCCCGCCCCTGACCGCTCGACGGCTAACAGTATTGAACAATAATTGTTATTTATCAGAGTGTTTGGGGCAGAGGTATTGCCCTTTGGAGATAGTCGCTTTGCCATACTCCACAGCATGATGGGGACAGACGTGATAGCATCGCAGACAGAGTGCACATCGACGCCCCCATGCAGGAATATGCGACGATGTCATCGTTATATTGTCCATCGGGCACGCCTTGGCACACTTGCTGCATCCTACACAACTGTCAGTCGCGCGAAAAGGCGCCGGTGACATGCAGAAACGGATAAAATAGGGATATATCACCCGACTTTTTACCCATGCCCAGCTGCCGGTGACGACATCGTTGACCGTAGAGTCTCCGTTAAGAATATTGGCAAGCACTTCTTCGACCCGATGCGGGACAGCTGCAAGTTTTGCATCCTCCACTGCTTTAGGATCGACATCAAACCCCTTCATAAGAGTATATGTATTGGGCATCTGCACTGATGATGCGGTCAATGCGTTCCATCCGCGCGATGCGACAAGTCGACGCCACTGCTTATGGGCTAATCCTGTATCGTCACCACACGTGAGAACAAGATGATGCTGCGCAGCCGATGCTCCGTCAAATATCACTTCCTTTACAAACTTGACAACCACCGGCGGGACACCCCATGAATAGACAGGGAATACCCATATAACCGGTTCCGGATGACTTACGCTCAGATGTGCCGAAGCCGGATCAAGTATAAGCCGGTTTTCAAGCATGACGATATCGAGATCGAGACTTCGGGCGATCAGTTCAGCCACATAACGGCTATTACCTTCACCACTAAAACAGATTACCATAGCAGTATCAACGTATTGTTACCTGAGTGGCACCATAACCGTATTCGCGGAAGGATGCGTCCTGCACATCGTGCCCTTTGTAACGGTGGTTCAGTTCTTTCATAAGAGCCTGACGCAACACACCCTCACCCTTTCCATGAATAAAAACTATCTTCTGTCCTTTATTCTTAAGATTTTCGTTCATCACCCGGCGAAACTCGTCGATCTGCATGTTGAGCATGTCGGAATTAGACAATCCGCGCGTGTCGTCAATCAGCTCATGAATGTGAAGATCGACTTCTATAATCTCGTCACGACGTTTTTCACGGTGCTTTACGACTGGGCGTTTCGTCTGTCGGTCAACGGCTTTCTTCTGGCGCAAGGCATCTTCAAGAGTCGAACTGTCAACTGTCTTTATGCGCTGCGGTACATCATTTTTAACTATATCAAAGGCAATGACAGGAGTATCGAAGTAGGGATTGTCATGAAAACAATGAAGTTTGAAAAATTTGGTCGTATCGACACTGTATTCAACCAAAGCCGGCGACTTTGCCGCAAATTCCCGTCCTTGCTTGAATGCTATATACTGAACAGCGACACGATCCATCGATGCGAGATCAGCTCGCTCTATTTCAGCAAGATGTACCTGAATATTGGGCTCGACTATGCCGGCATGACGCAGTGTCCAACCATTGTCGCCGTCGGCACGTGTCATGTAGCAGTAGTACAGATAATAGTTGGAGTCATTTACAAGATAAGCGTCATAAGTCGTGGTATTCAGATGCTTTATCTCCGACGGTTCATATCCGAGCACAACATTGAGTTTCTCACCCTCAGGCGTTTCTTCTATCTCGTCGGCGATTTCCTGCACCGATGACTGACGTTCGACAACAACCTCTTTACTCGGAGCCGGTTTCGACTGTGCGGAACCGTGTCCTGAAGAGACTGTCTCGCCCACTGTCACACACTCACGGACAAGCATCGGGACTTCAAAACCGTCCTCGTCCTCGACATAAGCTATATTATCTTTAATTTTCACGACACGACCGCCTCCGGTGGTGTTGAGAAATCTTACTGTATCTCCTACTTTTACCATGTCACAATCACTTATTACAATGGATTACTTATTTTTCTTTGCCTCGTCAATGTCATGAAGGAGCGTTTCGACAGCGGCTTTGAGCTGAAGATCCTCGCCTCGCACTATTGACTCGGGGGTATTGACAACTTTCACATCAGGCTCGAGCTGTGAATTTTCGAGATAGCTGCCGTCGGGCAGACGGTAACCTACAACCGGAATTCCGAATACAAGCGATGGATCCTGCATAGTGACCCAGTTGACACTTGTCATGGTGCCGGGGACAGGCATTCCGACAAGTTTGCCAAGCCCTTGATGCTTGTAGACCCAGGGGGTGCCGTGGGCATTGGAATAGCACGGTTCGGCAATTACCATGATGCTCGGCTTGTTCCATCGACGACTCGGCATGTCACATGTTTCTACGCCGCGCACGACCTGTGTGAAATATTTTTTACCGGAGAAAAGTATTTCGATATCTTCATGCATGCGACCACCGCCGTTCCATCGTATATCAACCACGATGCCTTCACGGTCATTATACTTACCGAGTATATCGGAGTAGATGGGACGGAAACTATCGTCATTCATCGACTCGATATGCACGTATCCGAGTCGCCCACCCGACCACCGGTCGACATCGGCTGCACGCTGAGCTACCCAACGCTTGTAGAGCAAATCGTTTTGCGCGCCGAGAGAGATCGGAAGAACCACTTCCTCAAATCGCTCGCCCGACTCCGGGTCAAGAATTGACACCAAAGTCTTTTTACCCGCGATATTATTGAACATTGAGGCGTGATCGGCATCCGGCGTTATAGCT
>CAYTWG010000027.1:0-30859 GCA_964442005.1 uncultured Bacteroides sp.
GTCTTTTGCTGGCGTACCATAGCGTTTTCCTGTCCGGGATATTTCTCGTTGATCTCCTTGATTTCAGGAGCGAGCACACGCATGCGTGCCTGCGACATGTAGCTCTTGTAGGTGAAGGGGAAAAGGATGAGCTTGATGAAGATGGTGAGCAACAGGATTATGATACCGTAGTTGGAAATAAACTTGCTCAGGAATGTAAATACCGGAATGATAATAATTGTGTTGATCCAGCGGAAGAGTGTCCAGCCGAGCGGTACGAGGTTGGTGAGTTTCAGATTCTCGTCTGACTCGATGTGCTTGTCGAGATCGTCAAGCAAGGGGTATAGGTTGGGACCAAGGAAGAAGTCAATCGATACGGGGTTCTCCGATAGCGACGAATAGTCAAATGTAGCGTCGGCGTACATGTTTTTCAGATAATCCGGATTGTCTTTCAGCACCGTCTGCTGTACGTTGGCATGAGTGAATGATGTGCGGGGTATCATTACCGACGAGAAGAACTGGTTTTTGAATGCAATCCACTTGATTGCCTGCTTGAGTTCCTCACGCTTGTCCGACATTCCTCCAAGATCCTCGGGGTTGTCACCGACATATTTGTAATGAATCGAGCTGTTGCGTTCCTCAAATGTGCGACCGCGTTCGTTGCGACCGAGACGCTGAG
This sequence comes from uncultured Bacteroides sp., assembly GCA_964442005.1. Lineage (GTDB taxonomy): Bacteria > Bacteroidota > Bacteroidia > Bacteroidales > Muribaculaceae > JAAVFS01. The sequence continues at coordinate 659 of CAYTWG010000027.1, forward strand.
CCCACACCAGATTGGCGGTTGCTACACTCGAGGGGATGACGCGGTCCATGTTTTTCTGAACCACATCCATGCGCACTACGTATGAGTCGGAGGGCAGGGTGTATCTGAGAGCCCACATGGCGCCACCACCAAGGTCGAGTTTCATCATCACCGTCGAGTCGTTGATCTGCTCGGGTGTAAAGTAAAACTCACCGGTGTTGAAACGCTGTGATGCTGAAGTGAGGACAAAACTATAGTCGGCTGTAGTGGGATGGAAGAGCACGACGTTTGCGGTGTCGATCTTTTCGCTGTCGGGCGTTTCGGGAAGATAGGTATAGTAGTCGAGCAGTGTGGCGCTGCTGATCTTACCACCCTTGCTGGAGATATTTATTTCAAGCAAGTCGTTTTTCAGCGTAAGGGTCTCATCGTCACCGTTGAGGTATCGAGCAAAGTTCTGGTACTTGCCGGCGTTGTCAATGGCAGTGCGCAGGCTGGCGATAGCTGCTTTCTTCTGCTGCACGGTCAGCGAGTCGGGGAACTCGGAGTTGACTACCTGAGAGTAAGTGAGTTCGGCGCCCATAGCTCGTATCGTGCCGTCTACAATCCCGTCTTTTTCCGTCAGATCGACCTCTTTTGTAGAGTAGTTGTATACAGGAGTCTCGCCCTCGGTTTCTACCGAGACACCGACGAGTTTTATTACGTCGGGTAATCCGGCTATTTCTTCTTGAGAGATTGAATCAATCAACAGAGCGCGCTGCTGTGCTTCAAGGGCATCTTTACGTTGTTGCTCGGCTATCTGTTCCTGACGTTCACGCTCAGCTTGCAATTTCTCCTCCGACGGGCGGTTGAGATACATGAAGCCGAAAATTACGCCTGCCATCAACAGCAAGCCAATTAGGGTGTTTTTGTCCATTATCGGTTTTTATAAAATGATTTAACGGTTAGATATTCATTATTTTGATTTCTTTTCTTCGCCGTATTTTATAGCCGTGGCTATGAAGTCGATGAAAATGGGGTTGGGACTCAGCACCGTACTCGAATACTCGGGATGATACTGGGTTCCGATAAACCACCGTTTAGTCGGAATCTCCACAACTTCCACAAGATGGGTAGCGGGATTCTCTCCGACACATTTCATACCGGCGTCCTCAAACTGCCGGCGGTAGTCGTTGTTAAATTCGAAGCGATGACGATGGCGTTCTTTAACCTCAGTGCTGCCGTAGGCATGGGCTGCCCGGGACTCGGGTGTGAGTCGGCAGTCGTAAGCTCCGAGACGCATTGTTCCGCCCATGTTATGGACGCTTTTCTGCTCCTCCATCAGGTCAATCACGTTGTCGGGGGTAGTGGGATTCATTTCCGTACTGTTTGCCTCAGGCAGTCCAAGGACGTTACGGGCAAATTCTATGACCATGCACTGCATTCCGAGACAGATACCGAATGTGGGTACATCGTTCTCACGGCACCATTTCAGGGCGGTGAACTTGCCTTCTATTCCGCGTTGACCGAATCCGGGTGCCACAATCACGCCGTCCATTCCGCTGAGCAATTCGCCGACATTAGCCTCGGTGACTTTCTCGGAGTGGATAAACTTCAGTTTCAATCTACGGTCATTATAGGTTGCCGCCTGAAAGAGAGCTTCGTTGATGGATTTGTAGGCATCGGGAAGTTCCACATATTTGCCCACGAGACCTATTGTCACAGTCTCTTCAGCGAGAGTCATTTTGCGGAGGAAGTTCAGCCAGGGCTCCATGTGTGGCTCACCCTCGACAGGCACGCCAGTCTTGCGCAGGACAATCTCGTCAAGGTGCTGTTCGTGCATTTTGACGGGTACTTCATAGATAGTGGGGACGTCGATCGACTGGATGACAGCGTCGGGCGAAACATTGCAGAAACGGGCTATCTTTTGACGCATTTCTGTCGAAATATGTTTCTCGGTGCGCAACACCAGGATATCGGGTTGGATACCTACTTCCTGAAGCTGTTTGACCGAGTGCTGTGTCGGCTTGGTTTTCAGTTCTTTGGCGGCTGCGATGTAAGGCACGTAGGTCAGGTGGATGCACACACAGTTGTTTCCGAGTTCCCATCTAAGCTGACGCACACTCTCAATAAACGGTAATGACTCGATGTCGCCTACCGTTCCGCCGATTTCGGTAATCACGAAATCAAATTTGCCTGTGTTTCCGAGCGCCTTGATGTTGCGTTTTATCTCGTCAGTGATATGGGGGACAATCTGTACTGTTTTCCCGAGGTAGTCACCGCGACGCTCCTTGTCGATCACACTCTGATAGATGCGTCCGGTCGTGACGTTGTTGGCGCGGGTGGTCTGAATGTTGGTGAAGCGCTCGTAATGTCCCAGGTCGAGGTCGGCTTCGTGACCGTCGACAGTCACGTAACACTCTCCATGCTCGTAGGGGTTAAGCGTACCCGGGTCAATGTTGATATACGGGTCAAATTTCTGTATAGTAACGTTGTAGCCCCTCGCTTTAAGCAGACATGCGAGTGATGATGAAATGATTCCTTTGCCAAGGGAGGACACTACGCCTCCGGTAACAAAAATATACTTTGTTTCCACGTGAATAAAGATTGTTTATTAATTCACAATTAAACTGCAAAGATATAAAATAGTTGTGAATAATCTCCTCTCACGGTTAATTTTGCCGAGTTTTTCTCAGCTGATCTGTTTCAGTGAGGCTTGGCGTTTGTTAGCTTTGTGTGAAATACGGTATTGTTCAAAAAATATCCCCGGGAGGTAGTTAAACTGTCCCGGGGATATCTGTTCAGGTTTTGTATTATCCAACTTTAAGATCCGATTGTGTAAGTGTAAACGTCGCTATGGCGTATTATCTGTTTACTGAGATATTGGATAGCTGGATAAGAGCATTGAAATATATCTGTCGTTCGTTGACCTTGATAGGTATGCGAACCATTTTTAATGTTTCCCTTGCTGCTCCTTTGACCGTGACTTGACATTTGATAGTAGACTCGGCGTATAAATCCTCCGGTATCTGAACCGACGCCTGGAATTCTTCTCCGCTCGGTGTGCGAGCTATTGCTTCGTTAGAATAAATCTTTTTGTCACGATTGCTATCGTTTGCGAGTCTGAAGTCAATAACAAGGTCTTTATCTTGGCTCGTTACGTTGTCAACAATCACGATGAGGTCACCGTCGGAGGTAAAGCAACCTTCGTAATTAGACGGCTTTAGCTCGGGGATTACAACGTCCTCTATAACATACTCGAAATCTCCGTAGGGATTTTTCTCCGTGGAGCGGGGAGAATCAGGGGCGCGACCCTTTATTTTAAAATTGTCTAATTTCTGGGCGTTGAGGGGCACTCCGGTGATTTCATACCATATCAGCGTTATATCATTAGGATCCAATGTCTTGCCGGGATTAATGTCGGCTGTGTACACTCCGCACTTGTCGGTTCCGTTGACTGTGGCGTATTCGTTTTGTCCAATTATATCCAATGCAAGTTGGATAGGCTTTGAATTTTTATTGTTCCATGTTACGGGGACGAGGACATTATTTCCGATTCTGCGCACCTTTGAAACGTCTACGCTTAAAGGAATGTGGGGAATGCCATTACTCCTGTTGACCTTTGCTTTCCACAGGATTTCCCGGCAATAACGCTTATTGATAAGCGGCAGTAATTCTGACGGGGTGATATAAGGCGTGGCACCAGCCGGGAGTTTGTCCTCCTGTAGGGAAAGGACAAGATTGTCGGGTCCAAGATCGGGATGAAGAGTCGTAAGACCGAGAATCTGTAAAGATCTGTCAGGGTGAATGATGATAAAACATCTGCCTTTGGCACCTTCGTGGTTCTCCCATTCGGCAGTCACGATTCCGTTTTCAATCGTGGGGTTGAAAATCTTTATTTCTTCTGTCTCGGAGAAAATGGTTTTACTGTTATAGCGGGCAAATGCCGGAGCCATCTGACCTGCGAACTGCTTTTTCAGCTTTTTCGCGTTCATAAAATCTTTTGGCAAAATATTTAGCGGAGCCTGCTTTTCGGTAAAAATCCGGGTAAAATCAGGAACGTTATTGATAAAGTCGACATTGAGATACATACGCTTGCGCGTGATGTTATCGTTCATCTGTCCTTCATATACACCGGCAATATTGATCTGGGCGTAGGAAATGAATCCTATTATTAAGCCTACCAGGGAAATTAATGTACGTTTCATAATTACATAGCATTTTGGTCATCATATCGAACTCCGTCAATGTAAATTCCGGATTCATTATCGATGACAGTTGGGTAAATATAAATTGGTGAGTCAAGATTCGCGTATGTCTCGCCGCCGTCTGCTGAAATTTCCGTCAGTATCAGAACGGTAGGCTGATATACACCCTTATAATAAGTTTCAATAGTGTGCATACGTCCGTTAGAGGAAACCATGTTGGTAGTGTTTGTTGCCGTTATGGCACTGCCTGGTTTTGCCTCATCCCAGAATCCGGGATTATTACTTGAGAAAATCCAACAGGTAGTCACCTCACCTCCGGCTTGTGAACTTACGTTCTCGTAACCATATTCGGTTCCGGGTAACATTACAAGATTGAATGCCGGATTCTCACCAAAATATTCCTGAACAGGAGTACATACAGACGAAGCAACCCAAACTGATTCATCATTCTGCGGATTAATTGCCTGATACCACCCGTTTTTTGAACCGGATGTTTTCATGATGATTCCTTTTTTACCTTTTGACACCACGGATCCTGTCGTTGAAGGTGTGGATCGGAGGTTTACATCATTTTTGGTCAGTACGATAAGCGTTTGTGCTTGTAGACCGGAGCAAATGACCGAAAGAATAAGTGCAAAAATAAATTTTTTCATATCTATTGATTATTTGAATCTTTCAAAATACCACTTGCCATCTGCCTTTTCCAAAATTACAGATCTGGGAAATACCTCTGTCTTGAATTTTACCTTAGCCTGCTTTGAAGATTCGTTCAGCTCTTTCCCGGAAAGTCCATCAACAATCTCAGTTATTGAAAATTCAACAGCTTTAGTGGGCTCTTCATCCGGATGATTCTGTTTGTATCTTTCAGATAATTCAATCATTGCATCCATTTCCTTGAGTTTGGATTCATCAGCAGGGTTTACATAAGTCCTGAGAGTCTTCCAGTCGCCTTTATGGTAAGCGGAAAGGGCATGTTCAGCTACGCTGCGCGGATCTGAATAATTAACGCCTGAGTTACAACTGCTGAAAATGTAGCCGACAAAAGCTATTGTCAGCATAATCATAATGGAATTTAACTTTTTCATTATATGAAAGTGTATGCCGCCTGGCTCACGCATTGGGCTGTTTAGGTGATTATATAAGTAAAAGCGGTGAGCTATACCATTGCCCGATCCAGAGTGTTGACGAAATCTGTTATAATTTCGGACAATCAGGAATCATAGCGGATATACGCTTTTGCTAAAATTGGATGCTTACCTCTTGTGTAACCCCTTGACAGGGTTTCTTAAAAGTAGTCTTCGCGGTCAAAGGTAAATACTATTTTTTTACTATGCAAGTAATCACCTTGATTAGATGAAAAAACGCGAGTGCCGTTTAAAAATTTAATAAATAGTTGGGCGTGTGATTGAAAATGGCTAACTTAGCCGAGTGAATGAAGTGCCGATCAAATCATGCCCTTGTCAGTGATGTCATGATGGAGTCGGGGCTACCGTTCAGGAATAAACTAAAATCAACCACAGATATGATTGACAACCATCGTTATTGCGTTATCATGTGTGGCGGAATCGGGAGCCGATTCTGGCCTTACAGCCGTGCCGACCGCCCCAAACAGTTTATAGATTTCTTCGGTACCGGTCGCTCGCTTCTTCAGATGAGCTATGACCGCGTACTTCCTATAGTCCCTAAAGAAAATATTGTCATCGTGACCAATGCGCAGTATGCTCCCCTGGTGAGGGAACAGTTGCCTGAACTGACTGATGATCAGATATTGCTTGAACCGGCGCGTCGTAACACGGCGCCCTGCATAGCATGGGCGGCATATCACATTGCGGCACGTGACCCGGAGGCAAGCATGATAGTGACTCCGAGCGATCATTTGATAACCCGTGAGCGTGAGTTTGAGAAAAGCATATTGCATGGGTTTGAATTTGTGGAGAGCCATGATGCTTTGCTGACGCTCGGTATCACACCGTCGCGCCCGGAGACAGGGTACGGTTATATACAGATAGGTCAGGAAGTTGAACCGGGAATCCTCAAGGTAAAGACTTTTACCGAGAAACCTAACCTTGAGCTTGCTAAGGTGTTTCTTGAGAGCGGTGAATTTTTCTGGAATTCAGGCATTTTTCTCTGGAAGGCTTCGTCGATTCTGTCAGCGCTTGCCGTTCATGCGCCCGACATCAAAGAAATTTTTGACAAGGGATATGACTGTTTCGGCACTCAGCGCGAAATGGAATTTATCAATGTCAACTTCCCGGCATGTATGGGCATCTCGATTGACTTTGCCGTTATGGAGAAGGCTGCAAACGTGTATGTTGAGTGTGTTGACTTCGGCTGGAATGATCTTGGTACATGGAGCGCTCTTTATGACAATTCCCCCAAGAACCGCGATGCCAATGTGACACAGAAATGCAGCGTAATAGCCTATAACTCGACGGGTAACATATTTGCTGTCAAGGATGACAAGCTTGTGGTTGTCGAGGGTTTGCATGACTATATCATAGCTGATGCCGGAGATGTACTGCTTGTATGTCCCAAGAGCGAGGAGCAGCGCATAAAGCAGATGGTCAACGATGTCAAGACCAATTTCGGTGACAAATTCCTTTAATGTCGATGGATGACCAGTTTGACATAAGGTCGCAGGGCGGCGACCGTGACCGTGACTTTGAGCGCGCGTTGCGACCGTCGCAGTTTGACTCGTTCAGCGGTCAGGAGAAGATCGTGGAGAATCTCAAGGTGTTTGTCGCTGCAGCACGTATGCGAGGCGAAGCACTTGACCACCTTCTGCTCCACGGACCTCCCGGACTGGGTAAAACCACGCTGTCCAACATTATAGCCAATGAGCTCGGTGTGGGATTTAAAGTCACCTCGGGACCTGTGCTTGACAAGCCCGGCGACCTTGCCGGAATACTTACGTCGCTTGAAGAAAACGACGTGCTGTTTATCGATGAAATTCATCGCCTGAGTCCTGTGGTAGAGGAATATCTCTACTCGGCTATGGAGGACTACCGTATCGACATCATGATTGACAAGGGTCCGGGGGCTCGTAGTGTGCAGCTGACATTGTCACCGTTTACGCTCATAGGGGCTACGACCCGCAGCGGCTTGCTGACGTCGCCGCTGCGTGCGCGTTTCGGTATCAACTGTCATCTGGAGTATTATGACCATGAGGTGCTTGAGCGTATCATCCTTAGGTCGGCATCGCTGCTCGGCGTGAAGTGTACGGGCGAGGCGGCTCATGAAATAGCAATGAGGAGTCGCGGGACGCCTCGTATAGCCAATGCGTTGCTGCGTCGTGTGCGTGATTTCGCCCAGGTGAAAGGCACGGGATCGATCGATCCCGCGATAGCCCGTTATGCGCTTGAAGCGCTTAATATAGACCGTTATGGACTTGATGAGATTGACAACAAGATACTGACTACGTTAATCACCAAGTTCAAAGGTGGTCCGGTCGGACTGACAACAATTGCTACAGCGCTCGGCGAGGACCCGGGAACGATTGAGGAGGTTTACGAGCCGTTTTTGATAAAGGAGGGCTTCATAAAGCGCACACCGCGCGGTCGTGAGGTGACTGAGCTTGCCTACTCTCATCTCGGCAAGTCGATCAACGAGCGTCTCGGCGGACTGTTTGAATGATCCGTGTTGTATTGTAATATATGATTTTATAATGGCAGGATTGAAAGGATTAATGAAGGATACGGCGGTCTACGGTGTGAGCAGTATCGTCGGTCGTTTTCTCAACTGGCTTCTGGTCCCGATCTATACTAATGTCTTTGTCGCAGGCGAATATGGCGTGGTGAGTAATCTGTACGCCTATGTTGCCGTGTTGCTGATAATTCTGACTTACGGTATGGAGACAGGGTTCTTCCGCTTCACCAATCATGAGCGTTGGAAAAGCCCGTTGCAGGTCTATTCGACCACTCTTGTGTCAATAGGCACCACCTCCATGTTGTTCATGGTCGCGGTCTGCGCTCTGTCGCCCATGATAGCAAGTTGGCTGGATATCGGAGATCACCCTTCATATATATGGATGATGGCTATTGCTGTGGGTGTGGATGCCTACACGTCAATTCCCTTTGCGTATCTCCGCTATAAGAAGCGCTCCTACCGGTTTGCGACGCTTAAGCTCGTCAATATTGGTCTGAACATCGGGCTTAACCTGTTTTTCATCGTTCTGTGTCCCTGGCTGTGGAAGGTAGCTCCCGAGTGGATAGGGTGGTTTTACAATCCGACATTCGGTATCGGATATATTTTCCTTGCCAATCTTATAAGCTCACTGGCAACACTATTGCTGTTGTTACCGGAGTTGCGCATGGAGACCTATTCTTTCAGCGGCAAGTTGCTGAAAGAGATGTTGCGCTATTCGTTCCCGTTGCTTATACTCGGCGTTGCCGGTGTTATGAACCAGACGATCGATAAGATACTGCTTCCGATACTTGTGGAGGATAAGCAGGACGCGTGGACTCAGCTCGGTATCTATGGAGCCAACTACAAGATAGCGGTGGTTATGGTGATGTTTATACAGGCGTTCAGGTATGCCTATGAACCGTTTATTTTTGCCAAAAACCGCGAGGCGGGTACTGACAAGTTACAGGTCTATAGTGAAGCGATGAAGTATTTTGTCATCTTCGGGCTGTTTATCTTCCTCGGAGTGATGTTCTATCTTGATATTATAAAGTATTTCATCGGACCGGCTTATTTTGCCGGATTGAAAGTGGTGCCGATAGTGATGATTGCCGAGCTCTTTTTTGGTATATTCTTTAATCTGTCGATATGGTATAAGTTGACCGACAGGACTATATGGGGTACATGGTTCTCGTTGCTCGGACTTGCTGTCACGCTTGCGCTTAACATTATTTTTGTACCGCGGTTCGGTTATATGGCGTGTGCCTGGGCAGCTTTTGCATGTTATGGAGTGATGATGATAGTGTCGTGGCTTGTAGGGCGTGTGAAGTATCCTATCGACTATCACGTGCCGCGACTGCTCGGTTACTTTGCTCTGGCTATGGCTCTTTATTTTGTCGCACGATTCACGACTACCTCCAACGATATAATCAATTTCGGCATCCGGGCAATTTATCTTGCGCTATATGTGGTGATTGTGTATATTGTCGAATTCCGACGTCCACGTCTTTGCGGTGGAAATGGTAATGCCGTCAGCTAATGAAGGTAGTGCTTATCAATCACAGCGATACGGCTGGAGGCGCATCAGTGGTGACCTCGAGGCTTGCTGCCGCGATGAGACGTTGCGGTGTCGATGCCCGCATGATTGTCACATCCCGTTCGGAAGATGCTGACATCTCGACGGTGGGAGTCATCGGTTCGCCGTTGGGACGGCGTATGCGTTTTTTGTGGGAGCGCGGTGTGATTTTTGCCGGCAACGGTTTCAATCGTAGTGATCTTTTCAAGGTCTCGATTGCCGATACTGGCTACGATGTTACCCGTCATCCGTGGGTCAGGGAAGCAGATGTGGTGATTCTCAACTGGATAAATCAGGGCGTCATGTCAATCGATGATGTGAGATGTCTTGCCCGAGTAAAACCGGTTGTATGGACGATGCACGACATGTGGTGTATGACCGGAGCGTGTCATCATGCCGGAGCGTGTGACCGTTTTACCGACCGTTGCGGCAATTGCCGTTATTTCTTTGACGGCAAATTTTCGACCGATCTGTCGTCATGTACGTGGAAACGGAAGAAACGGCTTTATGAGAGTGTGTCGATCCATTTTGTCGCTGTCAGCAATTGGCTTGCAGGGCGAGCCGCGGATTCGTCGTTGCTCGGAGGATGCCGTCTGTCGGTAATTCCAAATGCCTTTCCGATAGATGAATTCGATATATCGCCGTCAGGTAGGACGAGAATCAAAGGTGTGGATTATTCCCGGCGGCTGATACTGATGGGTGCCGCACGTCTTGATGACCCGATAAAGGGACTTCAGCATGCTGTCAATGCGCTTAATATCCTTGCTGAACGATATCCTGCACTCGCGGCAGAGTGTCAAGCCGTGTTTTTCGGCGACATGCGTGATCCGTCGGCGCTTGACGGGCTGCGTTTCCCTTATGTGCATACCGGGCGTCTCACTCCCGACGTAAGTTTGCGCGACTTGTTCTCGTCAGCTGACGTCGTTATCTCTACATCGCTCTATGAGACCCTTCCCGGAACACTTGTCGAGGGGCAGGCGGCGGGATGTGTGCCGGTCAGTTTCGGAGAAGGGGGACAGGCTGACATAATTGACCATCAGTCCACAGGCTACATCGCGCGTTATCTTGATGACGAGGACTTTGCCGCGGGGATAAAATGGGCGCTTGAAAGCAACGTGTCCCGTCAGTGGCTTCATGAATCGGTAGCTGTCAAATTCGGCGCCGATTCAATCGCACACCGTTACATATCACTTTGCGAGTCGCTTATTCACTCTACTTAGGTTTAAGTCGTGGAACATAGACATAAAAAACGTTATCGGGTATTGCGGAATGAAATAATTTGTGTATGTTTGCATAATTAACCGATGTTCAACTTATAAAAGATTGAATCAATTATGAATTTCGCCGAAAAATGCAATGAAGTGTTTGATCGCTCGACTGCCGATTATCATATAACTGACCACGTGGACGCCCCACAGCATAATCCCTATGAAGAGGGTTCGATAGAGCATGTGCTCTATGCTAAAAATTGGATTGACGCGGTGCAGTGGCATCTGGAGGATATAATCCGTGATCCGATGATTGACCCGGTGGAGGCTCTTGCGCTTAAACGACGTATCGACAAGTCCAATCAGGACCGTACTGACATGGTTGAGGAAATAGACACATATTTCCGCAATCGATACAATGATGTCAAGCCGCTTGCCGATGCGACAATCAATACCGAGAGTCCCGCCTGGGCACTTGACCGCCTGTCGATTCTCGCGCTTAAAATATATCACATGAAAGCGGAGACGGAGCGTACTGACGCTTCGGCAGAGCATATCGCCAAGTGTCGTGGAAAACTCGATGTCTTGCTTGAACAGCGCAAGGATCTTACCGAGGCAATCGATACTCTCCTTGAAGACATTGCAGCCGGTCGCAAGTACATGAAAGTTTATCGCCAGATGAAAATGTATAACGATCCGGAAACCAACCCGGTGCTGTATGCTTCAAAATAATAATCCTCGTAAGCTGAAAAATGTACTGGTGACGCGCTTTTCGGCGCTGGGAGACGTCGCTATGACCATCCCGGTGATTTATAGCGCCTGCCGTTGCTATCCTGATGTGCGTTTTATCTTCCTGACACGGGAGTCGATGACTTCTATGTTTCTTGAGATGCCCCCCAATCTCGTCACTGTGGGCGTCAATGTCAAGAAATATAACGGTGTAGCCGGGCTGTCACGTCTTTTTAATGAACTTAGGGAAAAGTATGCCATTGACGGATTTGTAGACCTTCACGATGTGTTGCGTACACAGATCATGCGCCTTATAGCACGCTTAAAAGGAATTCCGGTCTCGCATATCAACAAAGGACGAAAAGGTAAACGTGCTCTCACGCGTCGCCGCAACAAAGTGATGTTGCCGTTGATTTCGTCGCGTGCGCGTTACCGTCAGGCATTTCATGCCATAGGTCTGCCGGTCGAGAGCCGTTTTGACGGTTTCTTTGTGGATAAGAAAGCCTCGCCCGAACTGTTTGCCTCGGTCACTCCGCCAAAGCAGCCGGGTGAGAAATGGGTCGGGATAGCGCCGTTTGCCAAGCATCAGGGTAAGATATATCCTCTCGCTATGATGGAGCAGGTGGTAAGCCGGCTGTCGGAGATCCCGGGAGTCAGGATATTCTTATATGGTGGAGGAGAAGAGGAACGGCAGATTCTCGGACGATGGGCTGAACAGTTCCCTTCGACGATATCGCTTGCCGGGACACGTCTCGGGTTCAAGGTGGAACTTGCCCTGTTCAGTTACATGGACGCCGTCGTGTCGATGGATTCGGCTAACATGCATCTTGCATCGCTGACCGGCGTGCCCGTGGTTAGCGTGTGGGGCGCGACACATCCCTATTGCGGTTTCAAGGGATGGCGCCAGTCGGAGTCCAATATGGTACAGCTCCCGATGACTTGTCGCCCATGTTCGGTGTTCGGTAATAAGTCGTGTATCACAGGCGATTACCGCTGTCTTGCCTCGATTCCGCCTTCGATGATTCTTGATAAGCTTGCGGCGCTCGGTATCGGTTGATATTGATAGCGTTACGATGTCAGGACGGTCAGTCTGTGTCAAAGTGAAAAAATATTGCGTCTAAGCTTGGGAGATTAACGGGATGTTTTATAATTTTGCGTCAACAAAACATTGAGTCAATGACCTACCAATATGATTATCTTGTAATAGGTTCGGGCATCGCGGGAATGAGTTTCGCGCTTAAAGTTGCCGGGAAAGGCAGAGTAGCCCTGGTGTGTAAAACAACGCTTGAAGAGGCTAATACCGCTCTTGCTCAAGGTGGTGTTGCATCGGTGACCAACATGGAGGTCGACAACTTCGACAAGCACATTGAGGATACCATGATAGCCGGTGATTTTCTGAGTGACCGTGCTGCTGTCGAGAAAGTTGTCAAGGGCGCTCCCAAGCAGATACGCCAGCTTATAGAATGGGGCGTGAGCTTCGACAAGAATGCCGACGGAAATTTTGACTTGCATCGTGAGGGCGGGCACTCCGAGTTCCGCATACTGCATCATGCTGATAATACCGGCTTTGAAATTCAGGAGAGTCTGATACGTGCCGTCCGAGCCAATCCCAATATCGATATATTCGAGAATCATTTTGCAATTGAGATAATTACTCAGCATCATCTGGGTAAAATCGTGACCCGACGCACCCCCGACATTACGTGCTACGGAGCTTATGTGCTCAATCCCGAGACCGGTGGAGTAGATACGTTCCTGTCTAAAGTCACACTGATGGCTACCGGTGGTGTGGGCGCTGTATACCAGACAACGACCAATCCGCTTGTCGCTACCGGTGACGGTATCGCCATGGTCTATCGTGCCAAGGGTACTGTGAAGGACATGGAATTTATCCAGTTCCATCCCACGGCGCTCTATCATCCGGGCGACCGTCCGTCGTTCCTGATAACGGAGGCTATGCGTGGTTATGGTGCCGTACTGCGTAATCTACGCGGAGAGGAGTTCATGCATAAGTATGATCCACGTCTCTCGCTCGCGCCGCGTGACATTGTGGCGCGTGCTATAGATAGCGAGATGAAACAGTATGGTGACGATCATGTCTACCTCGACGTGACCCACAAGGATCCCGAGGAGACCAAGCGCCATTTCCCCAATATCTATAAAAAGTGTCTGTCGCTCGGCATCGATATAACCAAGGACTATATCCCGGTTGCGCCTGCCGCTCACTACCTCTGCGGCGGTATAAAGGTTGATACCAACGGTGAGTCGTCGATCAAACGTTTATATGCAGCCGGCGAGTGTTCGTGCACCGGACTCCATGGCGGAAACCGTCTTGCGTCAAACTCGTTGATTGAAGCCGTTGTATATGCTGATGCTGCCGCCAATCACGCCATGGATAATATCAATCACTATACGATACGTCACGATGTGCCGGAATGGAATGACGAGGGAACCCGCCATCCCGAGGAAATGGTACTCATAACACAGAGCGCCAAGGAGGTGAGTCAGATAATGGCTACTTATGTCGGTATAGTGCGTTCAAATCTGCGTCTTGACCGTGCCTGGAATCGACTCGACATACTTTATGAGGAGACCGAGAAGCTTTTCAAGTGCTCGAGAGCATCGCGTGAGATATGCGAACTGCGTAATATCATTAACATCGGTTATCTTATCATGCGCCAGGCAAAGGAGCGCAAGGAGTCGCGCGGGTTGCACTATACGATTGACTATCCGCCGGTGAAATGATGCTCCCGGATTGATAGAGAGGGCACTGTTAGTTAATTTTAAGGTATCTCTTTCGTAATTTTTGGGTGTCTCAAGCGTTATATATGATATGAAGCTGTTGAAACACACTCTGATTATGTTATTTGCGGTTGTTATGGCGACCGTAAGCCCGTTATGTGCTTCCGGTCAAACCATTGATGACCCCGGTAACGGTCAGCAGAAAGTGTTTAAGGGTAAGTATCACACGGTTATTGACGGAGACACTGTCCTGATGCTTGTTTTAAACGAAATCACAATCTATCCACCGCTCAAATTCAAGAACAAGAAACAGGAGGAGTTCTATTGGCGCACGGTACGTGACGTCAAGAAGGCTCTTCCGTATGCCAAACTTATATGCGAGACACTTATCGAAACGTATGAATATGTTGAGACGTTTCCCACACAGAAGGAGCGCGAGGATTATATAAAGCGCATGGAGGGGGAAGTGTTTGACCAGTACAAACCGGCATTGAAGAAATTTTCCCGCAGTCAGGCAAAAATGCTTGTTAAACTTATTCAGCGCGAGACCAATCAATCCAGTTACAATATTCTTAAGGCGTTTCTCGGCTCGTTCCGTGCTACATTCTGGCAGGGATTCGGTAAGCTCTTCGGTGTAAATCTTAAAGGAGAATATCATCCTGATACAGACGAAACGGATGCTATTATTGAACGCGTATGCCGTTCGGTAGAACAGGGTATTCTTTAATCGTGTGTCTGGTTTTGTGGTTATGTAAGGGGAGTGTGGTGCTTCCTGGCGTATCTGTCCCTGTGCCTTTGACAGAATGAGATGCTATTATTTGTAAAGGTGACGCACGATAGAGTATTTTCTTGTTTTGACGAAGTCTTTATCCATTATTTCAACGTCATTGATGCGTTCGTGCACCGGCAGAAAAAGATTTAGTTCGGCTATATTCTGTCGCATAAGCGAAGGAATTGTTTTAGGACTGATGCCATTTTTTTCGATACTTTTGTTGTCGGGATATATCAGTGCGGTCAGACTGTCGCCACGTTTTACGATCAGACAATCGTCAATATATGGCATATTGGAGAGTCGTTGCTCTATTCTCTCGGGATAGATGGGAAGTCCGTCAATTCCTTCGATTATTGTAGCCTGTCGACCTTTGATGTATATAGTGCCGTCATTATCGACGGTACCGATGTCACCTGTGTGAAACCATCCGCTCTTGTCGATGGCACGTGCTGTCGCTTCAGGGTTTTTGTAGTAGCCTTTCATCAGGTTCATGCCTTTGACACATATTTCACCGGGCATGCCTGCAGGAGTGTTATCGGTGACTTTTACCTGCATGATGCCTTTGAGAACCTGTCCGCATGAGTTAATTTTGTAGTTTTTCCACTGCGAGTAGCTGACAAACGGCGCGCACTCGGTCATGCCGTATCCTATCGAGAAATGAAACCCTATGCGATGGAGCATTTCGTCGATTTTAGGATCGATTGACGAGCCTCCGATTACTGCTTCATGCAGATTTCCGCCAAATGCGTTATTGAGTCGGTTGCGAAGACGTCTTTCGGCATAACGGTGTAGTGGCATTGAGCGCATCATCCGCTTAAACGAGTCGTTGGAAATCAGCGGGTTCAGTATATAGTAGACCAGTTTCTCGAATATTTTCGGGATGAACAGGATTGTGTACGGCTTGACATCATGAATGACTTTGGCGAGAGTCGGTATGTCCAACGGCTTATTGTAGAGCGTTATGTGGGACCCGACGGCAAGCGGTAAAAGCAAGTCAAACGTGGTGTTGAACGCATAGCTGAGCGGCATGTATGCAAGACAGTTTGACCCCGGGCAATGTATGCGTGCCTTTAGACCGAATGCCACATTGCCTCCGAGATTGTCATACGTTATCATTGCACCTTTGGGATTCCCTGTCGTACCGGCTGTGTAATCGATGGATGCTATCGAATCACCCGGAATGTTAGGATAGTGAATATCGGCTGGAGCGAATCCCGAAGGGTGGATCTCATTGAATTCGGTCTCGATATTATCAATAATCGATTGGATGGCTTCGGTGTTACTGTGGTGTGTGATTACACGACCGGAGTCGAGAGAGATAATAAGGCGTACAGATGTAATCTTATTGAAATCAATATCATGATAGAAGTTATCATCGACGAAAAGAATTGAAGCGTCGGAGTGACGTATGATATCGATTGCCGATTTAGTTTCATGTGAGTTGTTGAGCGGTACGATTGTTGCTCCATAGGATATTGTGGCGAAATAGATGACAATCCACTTTATTGAATTATTACCGGCAAGACCTATTTTATCTCCCGGTTTGATGCCTATGTTCTGAAACAGAAAGTGTACAGTGGCTATCTCTTTTGCGAAGTCACCGTAGGTCAGGCTCTTGCCGGATGTGTAGTCGGTCAGCGCTTTTCGGCGCCAATTGTCCTGAAAACTATCGGAATATAATTTTAGTAAATTCACAGTACACTCAATTATTTTTTTACGCTGCAAAGGAACGTAATATATTTGAAACGTGCAAGCAATAGCTTTGTAAATATTTTGAAACATGTTTGTAAAGGGCTGTTTTTAACATTATTTAAATGTTAAGAATATGTTTTTGTATTTACCTTTGTAACATTCCGTCCTTGAGTTGAGGACGCGTAAAAGTATGCGTAATGGAAAAAGTGATTTCGTCAACGATTTATTTAAATAAGAAACCGCGTTATGAACTTCTTGACGGTCTGCGTGGAGTCGCTGCGTTTCTGGTATTGTGGTATCATATATTTGAGGGCTTCGCAACAAGCCCCATGGATCAGAATTTCAATCACGGGTACCTCGCTGTCGACTTTTTCTTTATATTGTCGGGGTTTGTGATAGGATATGCCTATGATGACAGGTGGAAGAAGGGGATGTCAGCCGGGGAGTTTTTCACTCGCCGCGTCATTCGACTTCATCCGATGGTAATTTTGGGAGTCGTTATTGGTGTGGCGGCGTTTGCTATTGTTGGGTTTGAGAAGTGGGACAGTACTCACGCGACGTTGGCGATGGTACTTCTTGCGGCGCTATTCAATCTTTTCCTGCTGCCTGTTGTCCCCGGGTGGGATTGTGAGGTGCGCGGCAATGGCGAGATGTTTCCGCTCAACGGTCCTAACTGGTCGCTGTTTTTTGAATATGTCGGCTGCTTGATATACGCTTTCTTCGTACGCCGTCTTTCTACGCGTAATCTTAAACTTCTTGTAGCGATCTTGGGCGTGGGTATTGTTGTGTATGCTGTCGGCAACATGTCGGGCGCATATCACATGGGCGTTGGGTGGACGCTCGGGGACTACAATCTCCTCGGCGGTCTGTTGCGTGTAGGGTTTTCGTTTTCGATGGGTCTGCTGATGTCACGCGGTTTCAGCCCATGGAAGGTCAGAGGTGCATTCTGGATATGCAGTCTTGCACTTGTGGTGCTTTTGGTAATGCCATACGCCGGTACACCCGAGTGTATGTGGACCAACGGACTTTACGACGGTATATGTATCGTCTTTCTGTTCCCACTGATACTAAAAATTGGGGCATCGGGCAAGACGACCGACGTTTTCTCGTCAAATCTTTGTGAGTTCATGGGTAATATCTCCTATCCGTTATATGTGATTCATTACCCGTCGATGTATATTTTCTACCGTTGGGTATGGAATAATAATCTTACGTTTGGCGATTCGTGGCATGTGGCATGTATGATAGTTGCAGGAAATATCATAATGGCATGGATATTTCTTAAAATTTATGATGAGCCTATCAGAAAACGTCTCTCTGCCCGATTTCTTGCGAAAAATAAACGTGATGCCTAATGCGTTGATTTGTATGTGATTGAATTTATTGGTCGCTGATTGGTTGAAAAAATATTTCAATTTTTTTGAAAAATATTTGCACAGTTCAAAAATCTGCTCTATCTTTGCACTCGCAAACGACAGATAAGTCGGGCGCAACTCTTAAAAACTGGTGCGGTAGTTCAGCTGGTTAGAATACCTGCCTGTCACGCAGGGGGTCGCGGGTTCGAGTCCCGTCCGCACCGCCGGAGAGAGAGGAGAATGGGTAAAAGATAATCTTTAAGATTACTTTATCCATTCTTTTTTTGTCTATATATGCGGAATGGGTGTTTCCCAAAGTTTCCATAACACATTTCAACGATTATGAATATCGAGACTCTCAGCAAGGATTTTATGACGTCTGCACGCAGGGACGCTCTCAAGCGGGCTCTTGACATGCGCCGGCACGATCATGTGACACTTTATAATGTCGCCGGATCAGCACCGGCTGTGTTGCTTGCCGCTATTGATGTCCGTAAGGAACCGGTGCTTGTCATAGGAGATTCGCCTGATGATGCCGGGTATCTATATCACGACCTTTCGCGCATACTCGGTGAGAACGCTGTGCTCATGTTTCCGTCGGGCTATAAGCGCGCGATAAAGTACGGGCAGGTAGATCCTCCGTCTCAGATATTACGTACCGAGGCTCTTAACCGATGGCATGACAATTCGGGCGTGAGATTTGTTGTCACGTATCCTGAAGCGCTTGCCGAAAGGGTCGCTTCACGCGAGACGCTCGACCGCCACACGCTTCATCTTGCGGTGGGGCAATCAGTTGACTTGACTGAGACGCGGAAATGGTTGCGTGAAAACGGGTTTGCTGAAGTTGATTATGTCTACGAGCCGGGACACTTCGCAATACGTGGTTCAATTCTTGATATTTTCGGTTATTCTAATGAGCTACCTTATCGTGTCGATTTTTTCGGAGATGATATTGAGTCGATACGTATATTTAATATCGAGACACAGTTGTCGGAGAAGCGTGTCGACTCAATAGCTGTGACGTCTAATGTCACGCAACATGCCTATGGAGAGTCGTTGCTCGAGTTTGTGAGTCAGTCGACGCTGATTGCAGTGCGTGACGCCGGTTACACGGTTGATCGCATCAAGGCTATTGCCGAGGATAGTTTCAGCGAAAGCGCCATGATAGCCGATGAGGGCGATCATTCAGCTATGCGTCAGCTCGTTGATCCCGTGCAGTTTGCCGCTCAGTTTGAGCGATTCAAGCAACTGCGATTTACGGCGGGACAGGTCGCCGATGCGTCATCGGCGCAGGCTATAGATATCAACTGTTCTCCTCAGGGAATCTATCATAAAAATTTTGATCTTATAAGCGACTCGTTCAAGACGTTTATTAATGACGGATATGAAATATATATCCTCAGTGACAGTGACAAGCAGATAGAGCGATTGCACGCTATATTCAATGACCGCGGCGATAAAATAGATTTTATACCTGTTCTGACTACGCTTCATGAGGGGTTTGTTGATCACACGACCAAGCGATGTGTGTTTACAGATCATCAGATTTTTGACCGATTCCACAAGTATAATCTCAAGAGTGACCGTGCACGGTCAGGAAAACTTGCGCTGTCCCTGAAGGAGCTGAGTGCCATCGAGCCGGGGGACTATATAGTGCATATTGACCACGGCGTAGGTAGGTTTGGAGGTCTGTTGCGTACGGATGTCAATGGACGTACCCAAGAGATGATAAAACTCATCTACAAGAACAATGACTATATTTTTGTGTCGATTCATGCTCTTCATAAGCTTGCCAAGTACCGGGGAAAAGAGGGTGTTGAGCCTAAAATCAATAAACTCGGATCGGGAGCATGGAACAAGGTCAAGGAGCGTACGAAGTCGAAACTTAAGGATATAGCCCGAGATCTTATAAAGCTCTATGCCGCACGTAAAGATGAGAAGGGCTTCAGTTTCTCACCGGATTCTTATCTGCAACAGGAGCTTGAGGCATCGTTCATATATGAGGATACGCCCGACCAGCTGACAGCAACCAATGCTGTCAAAGCCGACATGGAGAGTGTCCGTCCGATGGATCGTCTGATATGCGGCGACGTAGGATTCGGCAAGACGGAAGTCGCTATACGCGCCGCATTCAAAGCTGTTACCGACGGTAAGCAGGTCGCTGTCCTCGTGCCTACTACAGTCCTCGCTTATCAACATTTCAATACCTTTAAGGAGCGCCTTAAGGACTTCCCGGTGAGAGTAGACTATCTGTCACGTGCCCGTACGTCAAAACAGGTTAAGCAGATCTTAACGGATCTTGCTGACGGAAAGATAGACATTATTATCGGAACGCACCGCATCATAGGTAAGGATGTGAATTTTAAGGATCTGGGACTGCTTGTCATTGACGAGGAGCAGAAGTTTGGAGTGGCGGTGAAAGAGAAGCTCAGACAGATGAAAGTCAATGTCGACACGCTGACAATGAGTGCGACACCTATTCCGCGAACCTTGCAGTTCTCGCTTATGGGTGCCCGTGACCTGTCGGCGATTACCACTCCTCCGGCCAATCGATATCCAATTGTTACTTCGGTCAACTCACTTAATGATGATATCGTGACCGAAGCTGTCAATTTTGAAATGTCACGAAACGGACAGGTGTTTATCATAAATAACCGCATAGAGGGGCTTTACGAGCTTGAAGCAATGGTGAAGCGTCTCGTGCCTGATGCACGTACACTCGTGGCTCATGGACAGATGCCGCCTGATCGTCTTGAACAGGCGATTATAGACTTTGCCAATCATGATTATGATGTGCTCCTCGCTACTACTATCATCGAGAGCGGTATTGATATGCCCAACGTCAATACCATTATGGTAAATAATGCCAATTGTTTCGGTCTGAGTGAACTGCATCAGTTACGCGGGCGAGTGGGGCGCTCGTCGCGTAAGGCGTTCTGTTATCTGCTTGTGCCTCCGATGAAACCGCTTACTCCTGTTGCACGTCGCCGACTTCAGGCTATCGAGAGTTTCTCAGATCTCGGAAGCGGTATTCACATAGCTATGCAGGATCTCGACATACGTGGAGCCGGTAATCTGCTCGGAGCCGAACAGAGCGGTTTTATCGCCGATCTCGGTTATGAGACCTATCAGAAAGTCCTGAAAGAGGCTGTCACGGAGTTGCGTAATGAAGAGTTTGCCGATACGCTGACTGCTGATATCGATGAAGACAGGTCGGTGGAATTTGTAACCGACTGTGTGATAGAAAGCGATATGGAGCTGTTGATGCCTGCGTGGTATGTGCCCCAGGAAAGTGAACGTATAAGTCTGTATCAGGAACTTGACAGCATCGAGCGCGAGACCGATCTCCTTGAATTTAAGAACCGCATGGAGGACCGCTTTGGAAAAATTCCCGATGTCACGGCTGAACTGATACGTATCCCGAGACTTCGTCGTCTTGCGCGCATGCTCGGAATTGAAAAAGTAGTGCTCAAGCAGGGCAAGATGTTTATTTATTTTGTAGATGAGAGCAACAAGGCTTATTATCAGTCTCCTATGTTCGGTCGGCTGATCAATTATCTGCAAAAGTATCCCCGGCGAGTGGAAATACGCAAGAAGAACGATCGGAACTCGTTCGCAATATCTAATGTGAAACGGGTAGAGACGGCTGTCAGTATCCTTGAAGAGATTCTTGCCCTGGACACTCTTTAGAGAGTTGTCATGGAGCTATGGTGTGGGTTGATGATATCAGTCCAACCGTAGGACGATTACACCTGTTGAGTCGTAACGGGGGAGTGCCATTACCTGGAGAGGTGCGCGACGTGCTTCGTAGGTTTCGGAGCCGTCACCGACGTTAATGCCTTTTTCTCTGAGTGCCCGGGTGACAGCGTCGATGGCTGTCGCCGGTGTGTTGTTGTCATGGCTAAGGTGACAGAGGAACACGTAACGTATTTCGGGACGATATATTTCGGCAAGATATGCTGCCGTTACCTCGTTGTCAAGATGTCCGTTAGGAGCCATGATACGTGCCTTGAGATATTCGGGGTAAGCACCCTCGATAAGCATGCGCCGGTCGTAATTGCTCTCGATTACGATAAATTCTGATTGTCTCATGTAGTAATCCGCTCTCGGACCGATGCATCCCAAGTCAGTAGCAACCGACAGGTGGAAATCACCGTGGGAGATAAAAAAGCCGGCATTATCAGTGCCGTCATGGCTGACCTCAAATGCAGTGATCTCAAAATCATCTACTTTAAACGGTATCTCTTTATAGATGGGATGATGATAGTCTTTCAGACGGCGTGAGATATTGTGGCGGCGCATGATTCCGTTAAATGCCTTTGGTGTGCAGTATAACGCAATGTGACGGTTTTTGCGCAGAATGTTGTAGACATATCTGATGTGATCACCGTGGTCATGTGTCAGTATTATACCTTTGACCGACGACATTCTGATGCCGTGACGCCATAGTTCAGCCGTCACTTTATCTCCGTCGATTCCGGCGTCGATAAGTATTCCTGAGTTGTCGTCTCCGAGATAGGCGCAATTACCGCTGCTCCCGCTGCCGAATGAAATGAACTTAAGCTTGTCGGGATTAGTGATAGGGGCAAGCGGTTCCACTGCGTGGATATCGGCATGCTGTGTCTTTTCAAGTTCTTTTTCGCGCAATTTCTGCTCGGCATGATGGCTTAAAGCCGGAAAGACGGGAAAATCTTCCTGCCCGGGAGTTACGTGGGTCTCGATGTCGTCAAACAAACCCGGACCACGGTCGGTGTCTAATATCCTTCGCTTATATCTTGCCATCTTGTGTCGGGGGGTGTTTAGGAGAATAAAAGAAATATTGTCGGTATCTTTCCGTAATCGTACTGAACTTTTGACCACTGAGAAAGCGGGCGGGTCACTATTGAGCACCGCTCCCCGGTGATGTCGGAAGCTACACACAGTAACATTTGTCCGGGTAGGGTCTCTACAAGTTCGCTGATCAGTTTGTTATTGCGGTAGGGAGTTTCGATGAAAATCTGTGTCTGCCGTTCCTTTATTATGCGTTGTTGCAGACGGTGAAGCGTGGCGGCGCGCTCATCACGGTCTATCGGCAGATAGCCGTTGAAGGCAAAGCTCTGACCGTTGAACCCCGACCCCATGAGCGACATGAGGATGCTTGAGGGACCTACCAGCGGTTCTACACGGTAACCTTTGCGCTGAGCTATCGCTACAACGTCGGCTCCGGGATCGGCTATTGCCGGGCAACCCGCTTCAGAGATGACGCCTACTGACTCGCCGTGAGCCAGTGGATTTAGCATGGCTGGAACTGTTGAGAGGTCGGTATGGCGGTTTAGCTCATGAAATGTCAGGCTGTCGATATCGATAGACCGGTCGCATTGCTTTAAGAAACGACGTGCCGATCTGATGTTTTCGACAATGAAATGTTTAACCGTGCGTACAATCTCGATGTTGCGCTGAGGAAGTACATCAGTGACCGGTCCCTCGCTCAGTGGAACGGGGAACAGATAAAGTGCGGCTTCCTTGCTTGTATCGTTCATCGTGGTGTAAGTTGCTGACAGTCGGGACTGTCCGACTGTAGTTTCTGCTCGTTGATGAGGTGCGTTATATACGTAGCCCTCTATTTTATGCAAAATTACACAGAATTTTGCGAAACTCTACCTCAAAAGTTCTTAATTTTTAAAATTTAAGACTCTATAATATGATATTCATGTTGAATCTCAGGGAAGCCGCAGCTGAGATGACGGATTGAAGCTCTCAATGGCTGTACGCAACAGATTGCGAAAATATCGTGTGCCGACCTCACCGTTGACAATGGCATTGAGTTCGGCGATGACCTTATCGGCTACAAGATTATTGTCGCCGTATTCGAGTAGTCCCGTCGTTATTTTGGCAAACCCTTTGAATAATGTCTCGGTAAAATAGACCGCCTCCTCAGCTAAAAGCGCGTATTTGATGGCGTAGACGGTGAGGTCGACGACATGTTCGGCTCCGGGGTCATAAGAAGAAAATTCCTTTATGGCTCCGTTTATGACACTGATGCGCGCCCGGGAAGAACGCCGTTTTGTGCGGTTGAGTTCCTTGGATATTTTGAGACGGAATTTTTCGGAAAGTTTGTCGACGTCGGGGTTTAGAAAAAATTCAAAGTAATCCTTGGTTTCCTTCCTGGCGGTGTAGGCATCGAGTATCACCTGGACAATCTGCTCCTTGTCGAGCGACATCAGCTCTTTTTTGAGTTGTGCTTTAGACATTATTCTGATTGATCGTGTCGTGTATGAAGGCGTGCCGTCCGATAAACAGCCGGCACGCCTTGTTTTAGGTTCAGGAATTTGTCAATTCAGTATCGGCTGGTTTCAGCCACTTGTCAAGCCAGCGGAAGAATACACGTTGCCACATGATAGCATTCTGGGGCTTGAGAATCCAATGGTTCTCGTCGGGGAAGATTACCATTTCGGCTGGCACACCGCGCAGGCGAGCCGCGTTGAAAGCCATCATTCCCTGCGATGCAAGAATACGGAAGTCATATTCACCGTGAGTGACAAGGATAGGAGTGTTCCAACGGTCGACAAACTTATGCGGAGAGTTGGCAAATGTACGTTGCGCAACGGCATTGTCCTTGTCCCAGGGGGCACCGCCCATATCCCAGTTGGCAAACCACATTTCCTCGGTTTCGAGATACTGTGTCTCCATGTTGAAGATGCCGGCGTGAGCTATGAAACAGGCAAAACGATTGTCATGATTGCCTGCGAGCCAGTAAACCGAGAAACCGCCGTAGCTTGCTCCGACAGCACCGATGTGGTCGGCATCGATGTACGACTCTTTCTTCATGTCATCGACAGCAGCAAGATAGTCCTTCATGTTCTGTCCTGGATAGTCCTTGGATATCTGGGCATTCCACTCTGTTCCGAAACCCGGGAGTCCGCGACGGTTGGGGGCGATTACGATGTACCCCTGTGAAGCCATAAGGGCGAAGTTCCAGCGATAGCTCCAGAACTGGCTGACAGCCTGTTGAGGACCGCCCTGACAGTAGAGAATGGCAGGGTATTTTTTCGACGGATCGAAGTTTGGCGGATATACTATCCAGGTAGCCATCTGCTTGCCGTCGGTAGTTTCTATCATGCGGAGTTTTACGTCAGGCATATCAACCTGATCAAGAATATCCTTGTTGACATCGGTAAGTTTGGTTACAATACCGTTGTTGACAGAGTAAACTTCGTTGGGAGCGATCATCGAGTGCTGTAAGGTGATGAGAGTATTCTCGTCAACAGGAACAAGGGCTGCGTAGTCACACTGTCCGTCGGCAACGGTCGAAACTTCTTTGGTCGTTGTGTCGATCTTGAATATCGGTGTCACGCCGTCTTTGGCGGCGATAAAATAGATCTCCTTACCATTGGGATTCCATGCGATGGCGTCGGCTGTGTAATCCCAGTCGGTCGTCAGGTCGGTCTTTTCGCCGGTTGCCATATCCATTACGAATATACGGTTCTTGTCTGACTCGTAGCCGTCATTTTCCATGCTCAGCCATGCAAGGGTATTACCGTCAGGCGAAAAAGCGGGATTAGTATCGTACCCGTTCATACCTTCGGTAAGCAGGCGGGTTGATTTGTCGGCGAGAGTGTAGAGATACAGGTTGGAGTTGGTGGAGACTGCGTAGTCAAGTCCGGTCTTTTTACGCGATACGTAGACGAGACTGCTGTTGTCGGGCGACCATGCAAACGATTCGATGCCTCCGAATGGTTTCATAGGCGCTTCAAAGGGCTCGTCCTGCATGATATCCTCTACATTGCTTACAGTTAGTCCGTCAAAGTCGGCGATGAAGGGGTGGGGTATTTCAGTCACCCACTCGTCCCAATGTTTGTACATAAGATCGTCGATGACACGTCCGGTTGCTTTAGGGAGGTCAGGATAGATGTCGGCAGCTGTGCGGCTGTACTTGACGGTTGAAATCATGACGATATGTTTCTCGTCAGGTGATAACAGGAATCCCTGGACACCCTTTTCAAGGGAACTTGCAACCTTGCGGTCAGTGCCGTCGGCGTTCATGGTCCATAACTGAGGAGTGTCGCCGTCAGCAGCTATGAATGCGATACGTTTGCCTCCATCGATCCACACGGCGTTGCTTTCTGATCCGGCTGTACGGGTAATCCGGTGGTTGTCGGTGCCATCGGTATTTACGACATACAGGTCGTTGTTGCTCTTGTTTTCTTCAACACTCTCATAGGAAACTCCATAGAGGATTTTTTCACCGTCGGGCGATACCACGGGATTGCTTACGCGACCGAGTGCTTCAAGCGCGTCGATGCTGAACTCGCGGTCGGTGGCTTTGAAATCGGGCTTGTCAATGATTTTTTCATTGCCGTTGCCTGCGCCACACGATGTTAGGGTCATCAGTGTAACTGACATTGTTGCAATTGAAGTGATAAATTTGTTCATAAACTGATTATAAGATATTTATATTAATATTTCTTGGAGTTGCGTTGGCGTAGGGAGTTGCTGTCGCGTCTTTTGCTGTCACGTTGCGGCGCGTTCCTGTTTATGGGACCTGAAGGACGTCGGGAAGATTGTCCGTGATATCCCGGGAACAGTTGCGCGATTATGTCGGGACGGTGTAGTCGTTTCAGCGACTGCACTATTCCGTCGCGGTAGGCGCGGTCATACCAGAAAAAGTATTGTCGTTGTGCGAGTTTCTCCTCGGGACGTGTCGGCGTGTAGACTTTCTCTCCGGTATAAGGGTGATAGCCTGTGTAATATATCTCAGTCGACAGAGTCATCGGAGTAGGTGTGAAATCCTGTATCTGCTCAAGATGCATGTCGAGGTCTTTGGTCTTTACTGCAAGTTCAGCCATGTCGATTTCCCGGCAACCGGGATGGCTTGAAATGAAGTAAGGAATGAGTTGTTGGCGCAGACCCTCTTTGTCGTTCACACGATCAAATATCTTCTTGAACTCGTAAAATTTTGAAAAAGATGGTTTGCGCATGATGTCGAGCACATGGTCTTCGGTATGTTCCGGCGCGACTTTTAGTCGCCCCGAGACGTGACGGGATATTAGCTCTTCGTTGTAACGGGCATTGGCACGGTCTATTTTCTCATTGCCTGTGTGATGCATTGACAAGTCGTATCTGACGCCACTGCCGATGAAAGATTTCTTTACTCCGGGGAGAGCATCGACAGCATGGTAGACATCAAGGAGTGACGAGTGATCGGTGTCGAGATTGGGGCACGGACCGGGATGCAGACATGACGGGCGCAGGCATTTGCGGCAGATATCACGGTCTTTGCCGCCAAGATTATACATGTTTGCCGATGGACCTCCGAGGTCACTGATGTAGCCCTTGAAGTCTGGCATGCGGGTGACGGCAGCTGCTTCACGCACGATTGATTCCTTGCTGCGCGAGGCGATGAACTTGCCTTGATGAGCCGAGATAGTGCAGAATGCGCATCCACCGAAGCATCCCCGGTGCATATTGACCGAGTGGCGTATCATTTCATAGGCGGGTATGCGCTTCCCTTTGTATCTGGGATGAGGCATGCGGGTATATGGCAAGTCAAACGATGCGTCGATTTCAGCAGAAGTCATTGGCGGATGCATCGGGTTGACGCGTATGACTTTATCTCCATGAGGCTGCCATAGCACCGCTCCTTCGTAACGGTTGCTTTGCTGCTCGATGTGCTTGAAGTTTGACGCCTGGAGACGTCGATCGCGGAGACACTGTTCGTAGCTGTTCAGGATGATATTGTTATCGTCAGGCTGCGGTAATGAAGAAATGTCAGTCATGATAACAGCCTGTTTCATGTCATATAGCGCTGACAATGGTTCTCCTGCCGATAAGCGGTCGGCAAGTTCTATAATGGGTTTCTCCCCCATGCCGTAAACTATCATGTCGGCGTGGGAGTCAAGCATTATGGACGGTCGTAGTCGGTCCTGCCAGTAATCGTAGTGAGACAGACGTCTCATAGACGCTTCGATACCGCCTGCGATGACAGGGACATCAGGGTACAGCCGCTTTAGAATTTCGGAATATACGATGGTAGGATAGTCGGGACGCATGCCATGCCGACCGTCGGGTGTATATGCGTCATCACTGCGTCGGCGACGGTTTGCCGTGTAGTGGTTGACCATCGAGTCCATAGCTCCTGCCGACACTCCGAAAAATAGTCGCGGTCTGCCAAATTTGCGGAAGTCGCGGAGGTCATCGCGCCAGTTAGGTTGCGGCACTATGGCGACACGATAGCCGTGCTTTTGCAGGACGCGTCCGAGTACGGCGGCGCCGAATGACGGATGGTCGACATAGGCGTCTCCTGAAAACAGCACTACGTCAACTTCGTCCCATCCGAGAGCCTGCATCTCTTTTACTGAAGTCGGGAGCCATAACGTCGGGTCATGCGTCGTCAGGGGAGTGTTGACGGTATGTAGGTCAGTTCTTGTCATTTTTTTCTGCAATTTTTGAAGCTAACAGCTGTTCGGTTTTCAGAATTTCGTCGCGTAGACGTGCAGCTTCCATAAATTCCATGTTCTTTGCTGCCTGTACCATTTCGCTTCTCATGCGGGTGATGGAGCGTTGCAGTTCTTCGGTACTCATGTAGGGTATTATCGGGTCGGCAGCGATATCGACTGATGTAGAGTATTCCTCGATATAAGGAACTTTTGCCGGACCGCGACGGTTATCGTTGCCGCGGCGTTGCTGCTTCGAATCACTGCTGTCGGTATCGATGCCGATAATTTTGTTACGGGCTTTTATTATAGCCTGTGGCGTGATGCCGTGCTCTTCGTTATAAGCAAGCTGTATTGTGCGCCGGCGTTCGGTCTCGTCGATAGTCTGCTGCATGCTGTCGGTTATCTTGTCGGCATACATTATCACTTTGCCGTTAAGGTTACGTGCCGCACGTCCTACGGTCTGTGTCAGCGAACGGTGGGAGCGGAGGAACCCTTCTTTATCAGCGTCGAGTATCGCAACAAGCGATACTTCCGGCAGGTCAAGACCTTCACGTAAAAGGTTGACGCCGATCAGGACGTCGTATTCTCCGGCTCGGAGGGCATCGTGTATCTTTATGCGGTAAAGGGTGTCGACATCACTGTGTATATATGCGGTTTTGAATTTGAGCCTGACAAGGGAATCGTTAAGTTCCTCAGCCATGCGCTTGGTGAGGGTGGTGACGAGTACTCGCTCGTCGCGTTCGATGCGCTGCTGAATCTCTTCGGTCAGATCATCAATCTGGTTTAGCGACGGGCGGACTTCTATGACGGGATCGAGTAGTCCGGTCGGGCGTATGAGTTGTTCGACTATGACGCCCTCGCTCTGCTTTAGCTCATATTCGGCAGGAGTAGCGCTTACATAAACTGTCTGTGGCGTAAGCTGCTCAAATTCTTCAAATTTCAACGGTCGGTTGTCAAGTGCTGCCGGTAGTCGGAAGCCGTACTCTACAAGATTCATCTTACGCGACACGTCGCCGCCATACATGGCACGAATCTGTGGAATGGTGACATGGCTCTCGTCGATGATGGTCAAAAAGTCATTTGGGAAATAGTCGAGGAGACAGAATGGGCGTTGCCCCGGTTGGCGACCATCAAAATAACGGCTGTAGTTTTCGATTCCGGAGCAGTGACCTATCTCGCGTATCATCTCGATGTCATAGGTTACACGTTCATACAGGCGTTTGGCTTCGAGCAGACGAGCCTCTTTATTGAAAAACTCGACTTGCTCGCCTAAGTCGAGCTCGATCTGAGCCAAAGCTGAGCCTACTCGCTCTTTTGAAGTTACAAATATGTTGGCGGGATAGATTTTAAATGCGTCCTGTGGCGCGGTTACGCCTGTCAGCGGGTCGATGGTTTTGATTGATTCGATTTCGTCGCCCCAGAAAGTGACACGGAGCATCAGGTCCTCGTAGGCAAGCATGATGTCGACGGTGTCACCCTTGACTCTGAAATTGCCGCGGTTAAACTCGATTTCGTTACGGCTGTAGAGAGCTTCGGACAGCCGGCGGAGAAATGCGTTACGGGTGACTTTCATCCCGTTTTTTATCTCGATTACATTACTGTGGAAGTCCTCGGGGTTGCCGATACCGTAGAGACACGATACCGATGAAACTACTATAACGTCGCGTCTGCCCGACAGAAGTGCCGATGTGGCGGCAAGACGCAACTTGTCAATTTCATCGTTGATCATGAGATCTTTTTCGATATACTTGTCGACCGACGGGATATAGGCTTCCGGCTGATAATAGTCGTAGTAGGAAACAAAGTATTGTACCGAGTTTTCCGGAAAGAAGTGTTTAAATTCGCTATATAATTGATCTGCAAGCGTTTTGTTGTGGCTCAGGATAAGAGTGGGCTTGTTGACTCGCTCTATCACGTTTGCCATTGTG
>CAYTWG010000028.1:0-30123 GCA_964442005.1 uncultured Bacteroides sp.
CTCGATGCTTATGGGGGAAAATGTAGCTCCCCGCCGCGATTTTATCGAGGCAAACGCTACCTATGCCAATATTGACGCATAACGACTGACAAATCTCTATCACAATATTATTTATTCGGGCGACCTCATTGACTGACGGTCGCCCGAATGGTTTAGACCGGTTGCCGCAGTATAGAAAAAGCGATTAATCAAGTCCGGGGACAAAACCATTAGGGCGGTCAGAACGTTATAATCATAAAACATTCAAATAAATACACATTATGGCTCGTTCAGCTACAAAAAAAGCTAATGACAGATTGCTGGCTCATATTAGCGATTATGTATCACAGCAGAAAAATAATACGTTCAATTATAAACAGGTAGCACATGCTATCGGTGCGTCGGCTCCCATTCAGCAGCGTAGCGTTGCAATGGCTTTGGTCGACATGGCTTTTAACGGTGATCTCATTGAGGTGTCGCCCGGAAAATATAAGGCGCCCAAGCGTACTAACGTAACTACCGGTACATTTGTACGCCGCAGCAACGGTAAGAATAGCGTTATCACTGACGAAGATCAGGAAACGATATTTGTTGCAGAACGCAATTCAATGCATGCAATGAACGGTGACCGCGTGCGCATCAATGTTGCGGCACGTCGTCGCGGAGTGGAGCCCGAGGCTGAAGTTGTGGAGATTATAGAGAAAAAGGAACAGAAATTTATCGGTACGCTGCGTCTTGACAAGCATTTCGGTATGTTAGAGACCGATTCCAAGTTTCTTGCCAATGATATTTTCATCCCCAAAGCAAAGCTGAAGGGTGCCCATGACGGTGACAAAGTCGTGGTGAGAATCACCGAGTGGCCTGAAGATGCGAAGAATCCTAAGGGTGAGGTTATCGACGTTCTCGGAAAGACCGGAGATAACAACGCTGAGATTCATGCTATTCTTGCTGAGTTTGGATTGCCGTATGTCTATCCTGAGGCGATAGAGAAAGCTGCCGAAAAAATCGATGCCGGCATCACGCCTGAAGTCATTGCGCAACGCGAAGATATGCGCGATGTCACGACCTTTACGATAGACCCCAAGGATGCTAAGGATTTTGATGACGCTCTGTCGTTCCGGCGGTTGCCCAACGGTAACTATGAAATAGGGGTGCATATTGCCGATGTGACCCATTATGTCAAGCCCGACACGCCTCTCGACCGTGAGGCTCGCAACCGTGCTACTTCGGTATATCTCGTAGACCGAGTTGTCCCGATGCTTCCCGAGCACCTCAGCAACGGCATTTGTTCGCTTCGTCCCGATGAAGAGAAGCTGACATTCTCGGTAATTTTTGAAATGGATGACAAGGCTCGAGTAATAAACAGCCGCATCGTGCGGACCGTTATAAAGAGTAATCGCCGGTTCACTTATGAAGAGGCGCAGGATGTCATAGAGACAGGCAAGGGCGACCTTGTCGATGAAATTCTCACGCTTGATCGTCTTGCCAAGATACTGCGTAAGCAACGTTATGACGAGGGTTCGGTAGAGTTTGATCGTGCTGAGGTGAGATTTGATATAGATGAAAACGGTCATCCTGTAGGTGTCTTTTTTAAAGAGTCAAAAGATGCCAATAAGCTTATTGAGGAATTCATGCTTCTTGCTAACAAGACCGTAGCACGGGCTATCGGTGGTGTCGGTGGAAAAAAGAAGCCGAAAGCATTTGTTTATCGTGTGCATGATATGCCCGATGCCAGCAAACTTGCCGATCTGTCGGCGTTGGCACGTACGTTCGGCTACAAAGTGAAATCGACAGGAACACCCAAGGAGGTCAATCGCTCCATAAACCGTATGCTCGCCGATGTCAAGGGCAAAGGTGAAGAAAATTTCCTGTCGACTCTCGCCATACGTTCAATGGCTAAGGCAATCTATACGACCGAGAACATCGGACACTACGGACTGGGATTTGACTACTATACTCATTTTACGTCTCCCATACGCCGTTATCCCGACATGATGGTGCACCGACTCCTCGAACGTTATCTCAATGGCGGTCGCAGTGTCAACCTCGAGAAACTTGAGGAGCAGTGTAAACATTCAAGCGATATGGAGCAGCTTGCAGCCAATGCCGAACGCGCCTCTATAAAATTTAAGCAGGTCGAGTACATGAACGACCACATGGGCGAGGAATATGATGGTGTGATTTCGGGTGTGACTGAATGGGGATTGTATGTTGAGCTTGATGATAATAAATGTGAAGGTCTGGTGCCTATACGTGATCTTGCCGATGACTACTATGATTTCGACGAGAAAAACTATTGTCTTGTCGGTCGCCACAACAATATAAAATATCGTCTTGGAGATAAGGTGCGGGTGAAAGTGGCTCGCGCTGATGTAGAGCGTAAGCAGCTCGATTTCGTGCTCGTCGATGCTCGTACCGCTCGTCCCGGTGAGGATGTCGTCGGATCTACGGCAAGTGTCGCACAGGTGCTCCATGACAAAGTGAAGAAACCCGTCAGCAAGTCTAAATCGCGCAAAAGGCATTGATTTGTATTATGTAAGGATTTTATTATTACGCTCAGAGTCTATCTGGGCGTAATATTTTTTATAATTTTACGTTAATAATGCATCATACAAACATTGTCGTTTATGAATATCGCTATTGTTGGAACCGGATATGTTGGTCTCGTCTCGGGAGCATGTTTTGCCGAGATGGGTGTGAATGTAGTATGTGTTGATATTGATGAGCAGAAAATTAACCGTCTGAAACACGGCGATATTCCAATCTACGAACCTGGGCTTGATGATATCGTGTTGCGAAACTATCGTGACAGACGTCTGAAATTCACTACTGATCTTGCTTCATGTATTGACGATGTTGAGGTTGTGTTTAGTGCGGTAGGTACTCCTCCTGATGAGGACGGCAGTGCTGATTTGCAGTATGTCCTTGCTGTTGCGCGGACGTTTGGTAAAAATATTAAGAAGTATACTGTTCTGGTCACCAAGTCTACTGTCCCCGTCGGTACGGCTTCTAAGATTAAGAGTGTCGTAGAAGATGAGCTTGCTCGACGAGGTGTGAACATACCGTTTGATGTAGCGTCTAATCCTGAATTTCTGAAGGAAGGAGCGGCAATCAAGGACTTTATGAGTCCCGACCGTGTCGTGGTAGGAGTCGAGAGTGATCGTGCCCGTGACATTATGGCACGTCTTTATCGTCCTTTTCTGTTGAATAATTTCCGCGTTATATTTACAGATATCCCTTCAGCTGAGATGATTAAATATGCGGCAAACTCTATGCTTGCGACCCGAATATCGTTTATGAATGATATAGCCAATTTGTGTGAACTCGTTGGTGCTGATGTCAACATGGTGCGGAAGGGAATAGGTTCAGATACTCGTATTGGTTCAAAGTTCCTGTATCCGGGATGTGGTTATGGCGGGTCTTGTTTCCCAAAGGATGTTAAAGCTTTGATACGCACTGCAGAAGAGCATGGTTACCGAATGCGTGTGCTCCAGGCTGTTGAAGAGGTAAATGAACGTCAGAAGTCAGTATTGTTTGATAAACTTGTGTGTTGTTTCGACTCGTTAGATGCTTTGAAGGGTAAGACTGTCGCTGTATGGGGGCTTTCTTTTAAGCCCGAGACCGATGATATGCGGGAGGCGACTTCTCTTGTCGTTATAAATCATCTGCTTGAATCCGGATGTCAAGTTAAGGTCTATGACCCTGTCGCAATGGATGAATGTAGGCGTCGTCTGGGTGATGCCGTTAATTATGCAAGTGATATGTATGATGCTGTACTTGATGCCGACGCATTATTGTTGTTGACTGAGTGGAAGCAATTCCGTCTGCCGTCATGGGGTGTCATCATGCGTTCAATGAAGTCTCCTGTTGTTATTGACGGACGTAATATATATGATCCTGCGGAATTGAAAGCCGAGGGAATTGAGTATCACTGTATAGGACGGTAAGGATTTAGTTTTTTGAGAGTAGCCGGCGGTAGGCGTTGAGATAGTTTTGTGCGGTGGCTGCCACGCTGAAATTACGCCTTACATTATTGTATGCCTCTTCAATGGTCTCTTCCGGGACGCGATTGTCAAGATATGATAGCAGTTTGTCGGCAAGACTGTCGGAACTACCGGTTTTAAACGTCAAGCCGTAGGCTCCGTCGCCGATTACTTCAAGCGGTCCGCTCAGGTCACAAGTGAGTACCGGTACTTTTGCGGCGCAAGCTTCTGCAAGGGTAAGTCCGAACCCCTCATTGGTACTCGGCATTACGAACAGGTCATAATTTTTCAACTTGGTGTAAATCTCTTGACGGTTTAGTAGTCCGATAAATGATATATAGTTATCGAGACCATAATCAGCAACCATCTTTTCAAGCCGGTCGCGTGCATCTCCGTCGCCGATAAAGTCAACATGAAAATCTGTGCGATTATGTTTGTTGACGAGTTGGCGACATGCCTCGATAAGAATATGCTGACCTTTGACGTCAGACAGTCGCCCTACACAGACTATTGCTGTCTTTCCTCCGGGAATAGGGTATTGAGAACGAGTCTCAACGAGATCCGTGCGGATGCCGTTATAGATAATCTCAGTATCGGTACACCCGATTTCTTTTGCGTGTTGCTGGACTGCACGTGAGATACAGAACGTTTTCTGCTGAAGGTCAAGTTCTCTGCTGCGTATCATGCAGCTGTGGGCTGTGTAAACCTTTGGAAATGGGAGAAAATAGTATTTCCAGATTCCGGGCATGTGTGAGTGAACGATGTCGGGTCGGATATGTGCTATCACGGCATTGATTTTCAAAACCCACCACGGGTTGCGGCTTTTGGGCGGTCGATTTATAAGATGAACCTTAACCTCGGGAGCAAACGTGTCAATGAGTTGCCGGTTGTAATGATTATTGATTATCACGATATGCACGTCGGCATTCCTGCTTTGTTCGTTGGCTATGTCGATAAGCATCGACTCGATGCCTCCGACCGTGTATGACCACAGCAGATGACAGACACGCAGCCGGTCAGTCTCAGTTTTTTTTATTCCTTGTTCCATTTCTAAATCGTGAAAAGCAGAAAACACCGTTTACACTGCAAAGGTAAGTTTTTTGTGCTCGAAAACGAAATTCGTGCGTTAAAATGGGTGGAAAATCTTGTAAAATTCTTTCTTTGTCGATAATTATTGGGTATGATAGTGCCGGATATTAATAAAATGCCTAAATTTGCACATTAAATTATATTTAACATTTTCAATAGTACAGAAATGAATAAGGAATTGGATTGGGCTAATCTGCCTTTCGGCTATGTCCCTACCGATTATAACGTCCGTTGTACATTCAAGGACGGAAAGTGGGGAGAAATTGAAGTTTCTACCTCTGAATCAATAGACATTCACATCGCTGCGACAGCGCTTCATTACGGACAGGAGATTTTCGAAGGGTTGAAGGCTTTCCGCGGCAAGGATGGTAAGATTCGTATTTTCCGCCTGGAAGAAAATGCCAGCCGCATTCAGGAGTCGGCACGCGGCATAATGATGGAGCCTATACCAACTGATATTTTCCGAGAAATGATTATTAAGGTTGTTGAGCTTAACGCCCGTTTTATTCCCCCATACGGTAGTGGTGCGTCACTTTACATCCGCCCTCTTGAAATAGGTATGAGCGCCCGTATTGGAGTGAAGCCCGCCGACGAATATCTTTTTATCGTCATGGTTTCGCCGGTAGGACCCTACTTTAAAGAGGGATTCAAACCGACCAATATATGCATTATGCGTGATTATGACCGTGTCGCTCCCAAAGGAACAGGTCGTTGGAAAGTCGGTGGTAATTATGCGGCAAGTCTCTCGGCAGGAGTCAAGGCTCATTCTCTCGGATACTCGGCGGTGCTTTATCTCGATCCCCGCGAGAAAAAATATCTTGATGAGTGTGGTCCCGCCAATTTCTTTGCTATCAAGGATGGTAAATATATAACCCCGGCGTCAGAATCGATACTCCCCTCGATAACCAATAACAGTCTGCAGCAGTTGGCACGGGACCTCGGTATCGAAGTTGAGAATCGCCATATTCCTGTTGAAGAACTTGCAGAGATCAGTGAGGCTGCTGCTTGCGGTACTGCTGCCGTTGCCTCGCCTGTCGGTGAGATTCACGATCTTGACACCGGTAAAAAATATGTGCTTTCGCACGATGGAAAACCTGGCGAAATAACCACACGTCTCTATAATAAGCTCCGTGCCATTCAGCTTGGTGAGGAAGAGGACGTTCATGGTTGGAACACTATAGTTAATGGTTAAATTCCAGTACTATTTAATAGATGGACTATCAGTCAATAATTGATAAGTATTATCCCGCAGGCAGTCGTTTGCGGGATATTTATATGCATCATTGTCGTCAGGTAGCCGGGCTTGCTGAGTCTATTGCTGTCAGTCGCGGTCTGCAGGTAGATTTGTCAGAGGTAGAAGCTGCTGCCATGTTGCATGATATAGGTATTTTTCTGACTGATGCTCCGGGAATTGATTGTCACGGGACGGAACCGTATATATGTCATGGTATATTGGGCGCAGAACTGTTACGGCGGGAGGGCGTTCCGGAAATATATGCCAGAGTTGCCGAGCGGCATACCGGTGCCGGTATATCTGTATCGGATATTGATGAGCTCGGATTGCCGTTACCACGACGTGACCTGATGCCTGAGACATTGCTTGAGCGACTTGTGTGTTATGCCGATAAATTCTATTCCAAAAGTGGAGACATGGAGCGTAAGAGTCTTGAGCGAGTGCGTCGGTCGATGGCTCGTCATTCCGAGTCTACGGTGGAGCGATTTGAACGGTTACATTCCGAGTTTGGTGATACAAATTGTTGATCTGCCCTATACGTAAGCAATACGGTCTTTTATCATTCGGTTTTTTCTTATTTTCCTGAAAACAAAACGGAGCCTTTAAACGTTAAAAAGACAAGTTCAAACTATTTATTTTGAGTGCTGGTAGAGGACATAGGTTATTACACTGGGTGACAAGGATTATTTTAATCCTTGTCGCGCTGGTTGCTTTGGTGCTGTCTCTTTTGTATATTCCTGCTGTACAGCGCTTTGCTCTCGGAAAGGTTCTTGATTCGGTCAATAAGACTCCTGATATGCAGCTCTCGGTCGGCGATTTTCGACTCCGTTTTCCGCTTGATGTGGAGTTGCGCGACGTTTTGATGAAGCAGCAGGGCGACACAATGATAAGTGTGGGGCATGGCAATCTCGCTGTTTCAGTATTACCTCTTTTTAAAGGAGTTGTAAATGTAAGTGATATAGATGTCGATTCGGTAATATATAAGATGGGTACTCCCGACTCATCCATGTATATACGCGCTCTTGTTGATAATGCATCGCTACGTGATGCGGCTGTGTCGCTATCGGGTTCGCTTGTTGATGTCGATCGTCTGAATGTAAAAGGGGCACGGGTGCGTCTCGCCATTCAGAATGATAGTACTCCGGTAGATACGACGGCATCTGTACCTGTCGACTGGCGCGTAAGAGTAAAAGAAATCACATTTGACAGTATAGGATATTCGATGGTGATGCTTCCATCGATTGATTCGCTCGGTGCGATGATTCCATCGGCACGTATTAACGAGCTTTCTCTTGATCTGAAGAACAGTTCTGTCGATGTACGCTCATTTTTTACCGACAGTATATCGGCGACTTATCTTACACCGTCACCTGAGTATCTTGCTTCACATCCTGAAGTCGTTACATCGCCGTCAGATTCCTTGACAGTACTTGACTCAAAGCCATGGACTGTAAGAGTTGACTCGATAAGGCTTGCGGGAAAGTCGGCACTGTATGGAGTTGCCGGAGCCACGCCGCTGCCGGGACTTGATATGAATTATATCAGCCTGAGTGATATAATGATTGCCGTTGACTCGTTTTATAATCGTGGTGTGGAGATACGGGTACCACTGTCACGGCTTTCGGCTCATGAACGTTGTGGCATAGATTTACAAGCCGATGGTCTTTTTGAAATGGACAGTGTGGCAATGAAAGTCAAGGGATTCCATATCGGGACATTATATTCGTCGCTCTATGTGGATGCAATGATGGGCATGGGCGACATCTCTTCACCGTCAACTCCTTTAGCTCTTAAAGTCTCGGGTTATATAGCACCTGAGGATATTGCTTTGGCATTCCCTTCATTGTCGGCATTGACGGTTGGTCTGCCTGCCGATGAGGTAATCAGCACGTTTGTCGATATACGCGGTACGATGGGCGATCTTGCAGTCAATCAGATTAAAGCTGAGATACGCCATTGTATAATGATGGAGATGTACGGTCATGTCTTTGATGTGATGAACTTTGATGAAATATCAGGGCGTATCTATATCAACGGTCGAGTGTCAAACGGTCGTTTCATTAGACCGACTCTTGTTCAGGCTCGGCTTGACAAACAGGTAAATCTCCCGCCACTTACTCTTAACGGAAATATATTGTTATCCCGCGGCACGGTCAACGGTTCGTTGCGGGCGTCGACATCCGGCGGAAAGATCGCCTTGGATGCTATGTGGAAAGGCACCGCTGAGAAATATCGCATAAATCTCAGTACTGATGAGTTTCCCGTCGATGCATTCATGCCGCGTCTCGGAGTGGGTAAGGTAAATGCAGTTGTTGAGGTAGACGGGACAGGTTATGATCCCTTCAATAAGAAAACGACCATTGATGCATCGCTTGATTTAAAGAAACTGACGTATGTCGGAAAGAATTACACCGATATAAAAGCCGGCGCAAGTCTTGCCGACGGACACGCGGTTGTGACTGCCTCAACCTCAAATCCTGCACTTGATTTTACTTTCTCGGCACAAGGAAATCTGACCGGAGATGTCTACGAGTGGGATATGAATGGAGACATACGCCGTCTTGATCTCTGGGCTATCGGGCTTAGTGACACGACCTCATCGGGATCTGTCACGATGAACGGGCATGCTGTCATAGAGACCCGTCAGATCGGGATCGATGCTACGCTTGATGTCAAAAAAGTCGCGTGGACAATGCCTGCCGGAACTATCTCCGGCGACAACATCTCACTGATGTTTAATGCTTCGGACAGTACCACGGCAGCACGCCTCGTCAATCATGACCTGTCGGTCGACTTTATCTCTCCGACGGTCATGGACTCGGTTCTTGCTCATTTTACCGAGACTTCGGCATTCATCGATACCGTTATCGCTAACCGGATGCTCAATATAACACGTCTCCAGAGAGTGTTACCTCAATTCTCACTGAAAATAAATGCCGGTGAAAACAATATAGTAGAGAATTATCTTAACTCATCGGATATCGGGTTTACCAATATGTCGCTTAACGCGTCTAATGACTCGGTCATTAATGCCTCGATAAAAGTCCTCAATTTCAATTCGGGGACAACCCGGTTGGACACTATAACCTTCAACGCTCATCAGCGTTCCAAGTTCCTACCGTTTGACATTTCGATAGGAAATCGACGTGGTACGCTTGATCAGTGGGCACATGTAAACATCAATGGTTATGCCGCCGATGACAAGGCAGCCCTCATGTTAAATCAGCAGGATATAACAGGACGTACAGGTTATAGACTTGGATTCAAAGCAGAATTCTCCGACACGACGGTCTATCTTTCGGTAGTGCCTCTTGCTCCTATAATCGGTTATAAAAAATGGAGTGTAAATAAGGACAATTTCATTGAACTTAATACGGTTAAGAAACATTTTGACGCCGATCTGATAATGAAAAATTCCGAGAGTTCAGTGCACCTTTACACCAATCACGAGAAAGGTGACTCGGTTCAGGAGGATGTCATCCTGAAAATTTCAGATGTTAAGATTGCCGACTGGTTGGTGTTTAATCCCTTTGCTCCTCCGGTTAAAGGCGACTTGTCAGCCGATATGAGTTTCGGATGGACTGATCGCAGCCTGAACGGTTCGGGCACGATAGGGCTCAATGATTTTTATTATGGAAAGGAGAGAGTAGGGTCGTTTGATCTCGGTGTCGACCTTACCACCAATGCAGGTGGAACAGTCAAGGCATCGGTTGCCCTCATGGTTGACAGTATCAAGACGATAACCGCGATAGGCAATCTTAATGATTCCACTGCTCCAAATCCATTCCTTCTGGATTTCCAGATGATACGATTCCCCCTTAGCGTCGTAAATCCGTTCCTACCGCCAAACATGCTTAAACTCAGCGGTGTACTTAACGGTACGATGGACATAACAGGTAGTATCGCGGCTCCGGTATTTAACGGCTATCTTGATTTTGATTCCACCGCTATACGTATTCCCATGCTCGGAACCGATTATACATTCTCTGATGACCGTATTCCGGTTGACAGCAACATTGTGAAATTTAGTGATTTCACGATTAAAGGTGTCAATGACAATCCGCTTGCAATCAACGGAACCGTTGACTTGAAAAAATTGTCGGAAATGCGTGTGGATCTGATCATGAAGGCTCGTAACATGCAGATTGTCGGTTCTAACAGAGGCAAAGGTGTCGAGGTCTACGGTAAAGCATTTGTCGATATTGATGCCGATGTGAAAGGTGATATGAACGGACTTAATGTCGATGCGGCTCTTGATCTGCTGCCGGGAACAAATGTAACTTATGTGATGACTGATGCCACTTCTGCTTTAGAGTCGCGCAGTATAGGCGACATGGTGACGTTTGTGAATTTTGCTGATACAGCGGCTATAAAGGTTGATACAATCCCCGAAACGCCATTCTCCATTAATCTTGACGCACTCCTTACCATCTCTGAAGGGTCGACAATCAATGTCGACTTGTCAACTGACGGTAAGAACCGCGTGACGATACTTGGTAGCGGCTCGCTAAATTACACGATGAATCAGATGAACGACAGCCGTTTCTCGGGTCGATTCAATATAAACGGCGGTTTTGCCCGTTATTCACCTCCGTTCATGTCGGAGAAGCTGTTTAACTTCCAGGAGGGCAGCTATGTTGCCTTTAACGGTAATATGCTCAATCCTATTCTCAACATACATGCTGTCGACAATCTACGAGCCAATGTCACTCAGGAAGGACAGAATTCACGACTGATAACATTTGATGTGGGGCTGAGCGTAACCAACACTCTCGACAATATGGACATTGCCTTTGACCTATCGACGAGCGACGATATTACTGTCGAAAATGAGTTGCGTTCTATGACAGCCGAGCAGCGTGCTACCCAGGCAATGAATCTGTTGCTGTACAATGTCTACAGCGGACCGGGTACACGCGCGTCGGCAAACATCGGTGCCAATCCTCTCTTCGCGTTTCTTGAGTCTCAGCTCAACTCGTGGGCGGCAAACAATATCAAGGGCGTTGATATATCGTTTGGGATAAACCAGTATGACCGTACGGTCGACGGAGCCTCGACATCGACAACAAGTTACAGTTACCGTGTCTCGAAATCTCTGTTCAATGACCGGTTTAAGATTGTTGTGGGTGGTAACTATACAACCGACAGCGATCCCGACGAGAATCTGTCGCAGAATCTCATAAATGATATTTCGTTTGAGTATCTGCTTAACAAAAGCGGCTCGATGTTTATAAAACTGTTCCGTCACACCGGTTACGAGAGCATTCTTGAAGGTGAGATAACCCAGACCGGAGTCGGTTTTGTCTATAAACGTAAACTGCGTAAACTTATTGACCTGTTCAAGCCGTTTACTTCACGTTCCAATGCTTCGATTGAACCTCCGTCGCAGGGTGCGGTAATAAATCCAACAACAACTGCCGAAAAAGATGAAACGGATAAAAAGTAACATATTCAGCATCATTGCTCTGGCGATGATTGTATTTCTTGCGGGTTCATGTTCGACTACCAGCCGTATCCAGCAGGGCGAGCAACTATATACCGGCATCAAGAAAGTAAAAATCGTTTCTACCGACAGTTTTCCGGTACCTTACGATGTGCAGTCACAGATAAAGGAAGCTGTCAAAGTCGCGCCTAACAATTATATAAAGATGCTTGACTGGCGCTACCCGTTCCCTCTCGGACTGTGGGCTTATAATCACTGGAGTAATCCTCCCAAGGGATTTAAGCACTGGTTGTATGAGAAATTTGCTGAAGAACCGGTATTGGTATCTGACGTGCGTCCCGAAGTCAGGACAAAAATGGTCGACGAAATCCTTGACAACAACGGTTTTTTCAGAGCGACAACAGATTACACGCTCAATGTAGCGAAAAATCCCAAGAAAGCATCGATAACCTATACCATTCAGTCAGGTCCTGTCTACCGACTCGATTCCATACAGTTGTTGCCCGATACGTGTCATCTTTACGCGATGATTGACTCGCTCGCGTCCCGTGACTCTTATCTCAGACGCGGTGCGAGATACTGCACCGACTCTCTCAGTGTAGTGCGCACCCGTATAACCAACGTGTTGCGTAATCACGGGTATTATTATTTCCGTCCGGAGTATATCGAATATCTTGCCGACAGTCTGGGGACGCCATGTAATATAGCGTTGCGTCTCACGATTCCTCCTACCACTCCTCAAAGTGCTCTTACACGCTATCGCACCGGCGACGTGACGATATATGTCTATCGCAATGAGGGTGGAGGTGAACCTGATACAATCAAAATGTCGCGCGGGACATTGATACAGATGATGCCTTCACGGTTGCGTCGCAATCTGATTCCCGAGTGTGTGACGTTCCGTAAAGGGCGCATTTTCTCGGTACGCAACATGAACCGTACACAGACCTATCTGTCACGTCTTGGTATTTTCAAAGCGATAGATATTGAGGTGGAACCCGATACCGACTCCGGAGAACCGAGCCTTGACGTTGCGATTTCATGTACGTTTGACTCTCCGCTTGAAGCATCGATAGAAGTTAATGCCTCGTCCAAGTCCAACAGTTACATCGGTCCCGGGATTACTCTCGGAGTGACCAACCGAAATATATTTGGCGGCGGCGAGCAGCTTGGTGTCAATCTTACCGGTACTTACGAATGGCAGACCGGTGCCAACAGCGGCGGTCACTCGTCGGTATTCAATTCCTATGAGATAGGTATCACCGGTTCGCTCTCGTTCCCGCGCCTGATAGCGCCTAAATTTGTTCCCCGTAGCCGTCGTACACTCAACTGGACCCGTATCTCGCTGAATGCCGATCTGCTCAATCGTCCTCACTATTTTAAAATGGCTCAGTTCAACATGGCTTATAGCTATGACTGGCAGTCATCACGTTACGTCAATAACTCTCTGACGCTTTTTAAACTCACATACACTAACCTGATACATACGACCCAGGAGTTTGACTCCATCACTGCGGCAAATCAGGCTATCGCCTTGAGTTTCCGTAGTCAGTTCATTCCGCAGATGGCTTATACGTATACTTATGACCGAGACTTTGTGGATCACACTCTCAACTGGACTGTTTCGCTACAGGAAGCCGGTAACGTGTTCTGGGCAATTTATGAAGCTTGTGGACGGAAGGGCGAAAAGAAACTGTTCGGAACACCGTTCTCTCAGTTTGTCAAAGGCTCGGCTCAGGTTGTCTATGGTCACCGTCTATATGGTGACAACTGGATAGTATCACGTGTCGCTGCAGGAGCTGCGCATGCTTACGGAAACGCGTCGCAAGTCCCTTATGCCGAGCAGTTCTATTGCGGAGGCGCCAACTCGGTGCGTGCATTTACCGTGCGCAGTATCGGTCCCGGCAGTTATCGTCCGCCGGTTAATCAGGCAAACGGTTATTTCGACCAGACGGGTACGTTTAAGTTTGAATGTAACGTAGAGTATCGTTTCCCCATAGCTGGACCTCTTCATGGTGCGTTCTTCCTTGACGCGGGCAACGTGTGGTTGCTCAAGAACGATCCTGACCGTCCGGGAGGCACCCTTCAGGCTTCGACATTTTTTAAGGATCTTGCCTTAGGTACCGGTTGTGGTCTGCGCTTTGACATCAGTATGCTCGTGTTGCGTGCCGATCTCGGTGTCGGGATTCATGCCCCTTATGATACCGGTAAAAGTGGATATTATAACATGACATCGTTTAAAAATTCACTTGCGTTCCATCTTGCGATCGGTTATCCATTCTGATTCTTTCTTTTGGGCGGATAAATAGCCTGTTTGTATTGCAAAAAGTGACACAATAGTCGTTTTATTGTGCATTTATTTGCATAGTATAATTATATGGGCTAATTTTGTCATACGGTGAGATCCGGTACGTGTTATATGATCTCACCGTTTTATTATAAATAATTCAGAATAGAAACTGGTTATGGCATCCCACCCATTAAGAAGTATCCAGTCGACCGGCGGTCGCCGCATGGCAGGCGCCAGGGCTCTTTGGCGTGCCAATGGCATGAAAGAGGAGCAGATCGGTCGTCCGGTTATTGCAATAGTAAATTCGTTCACACAGTTTGTCCCCGGACACATGCACCTTCATGAGATAGGTCAGCTGGTGAAATCAGAGATAGAAAAATCCGGCTGTTTTGCCGCCGAGTTCAACACAATCGCGGTCGATGATGGCATTGCGATGGGACATGACGGAATGTTGTATTCGCTCCCGTCGCGTGAGCTCATCGCTGACAGCGTGGAGTATATGGTTAACGCCCACAAGGCTGATGCAATGGTGTGTATCTCCAATTGCGACAAGGTGACGCCCGGAATGTTGATCGCGGCTATGCGGCTTAACATTCCTACCGTTTTTGTGTCGGGCGGACCGATGGAAGCGGGCAATGTCGACGGTCGTGCTGTTGACCTCGTAGATATAATGGTCGAATCGGCTGACGAAACCGTTTCCGATGAAACCGTCACATGTCTTGAACGTCACGGGTGTCCTACGTGCGGCTCC
The DNA here is from genome assembly GCA_964442005.1 of uncultured Bacteroides sp. GTDB lineage: Bacteria > Bacteroidota > Bacteroidia > Bacteroidales > Muribaculaceae > JAAVFS01. Next base: position 14,770 of record CAYTWG010000028.1, read on the forward strand.
TGCTCAGGCATGTTTACGGCAAACTCTATGAACTCACTTAACGAGGCGATAGGTCTCGCTCTCCCCGGCAACGGCACAATCGTCGCCACCCACATCAATCGTCGAGAACTTTTCAAAAAAGCTGCAAAACTCATAGTCGAGAATACCGAGGCTTATTATTTCCACGGTGATGACTCGGTATTGCCACGTAATATAGCTACCCGTCAGGCGATTCTTAACGCCATGACTCTTGATATCGCCATGGGCGGCTCGACCAATACGGTGCTGCATCTTCTTGCGATCGCTCACGAGGCGGGTGTGAATTTTACAATGGACGATATTGACAGTCTGTCGCGTCACACTCCGGTGCTGTGCAAGGTGGCTCCAAATTCGTCTTATCATATTCAGGATGTCAACCGTGCCGGTGGCATCCTGTCAATAATGAAGATTCTTGCCGATAACGGTCTCGTGTCGACCGATGTCAGGCGTGTCGACCGTCTCACTCTCCGGGAGGCTATCGACCGCTATGCGGTAGGCGGAAAACACTTCGGTGACGAAGCCGATGAATTGTGGAAAAGCGCTCCGGGAAATAAGCATAATCCCGCTTTGGGCAGTCAGATGTCTTACTATGCCGAGCTTGACACTGACCGCACGTCGGGGTGCATACGTGATATGGAGCATGCTTATGTGAAGGATGGCGGTCTCGCTGTGCTTCGCGGCAACATAGCGGCAGACGGTTGTGTGGTTAAAACAGCGGGAGTCGACGAGTCAATATTCCGTTTCTCCGGAAAGGCGCGTGTGTATGAGTCACAGGAAGCCGCGGTAACGGGCATTCTTTCCGGTGATGTTGAAGCCGGCGATGTCGTTGTAATCACTTATGAAGGACCTGCCGGCGGTCCCGGTATGCAGGAGATGCTTTATCCTACAAGCTACATCAAGGCGCGGCATCTCGGGAAAGAGTGTGCGCTCATCACCGACGGTCGTTTCTCCGGCGGCACATCAGGACTCTCGATAGGGCATGTATCACCCGAAGCTGCTGCCGGCGGGAATATCGCGCTCGTCCGTGACGGCGATATGATTGATATAGATATTCCGGCACGCACTGTCAATGTTAGACTCAGCGACGCCGAACTTGCCTCACGTCGTGAAGAGGAGTTGGCACGTGGTGCGGAAGCATTCACTCCGCGTCATCGTGAACGAGTTGTCTCAAAGGCGCTTAAAGCCTATGCCGCTACTGTCGCGTCGGCTGATAAGGGCGGGGTAAGACTCTGATTATGAATTAAAATAAAATCAGTATGAATGAAAAAATAACAGGTGCCGAGGCGCTTATAAAATGTCTGATAGCCGAGGGGGTTGACCGTGTGTTCGGTTATCCCGGAGGAGCCATCATGCCTGTATATGATAAACTCTACGACTATACCGATCAACTTGAACATGTGCTCGTGCGTCACGAACAAGGGGCGGCTCATGCCGCTCAGGGTTATGCTCGGACGTCGGGACGTATCGGTGTGGTGATCGTGACATCGGGTCCCGGTGCAACCAATGTCGTGACCGGTCTGTCCGACGCGCTGATGGACAGCACTCCGCTCGTGGTTATCACCGGTCAGGTAGCTGCTCCGATGCTCGGGACTGAGGCGTTTCAGGAAACCGATGTGGTGGCTATCACTCACCCCATTACAAAACTGTCTACCCAGATACGCCATCCGGAGGATATTCCGGCAGCCGTGGCGCGTGCATTTTATATCGCCGGCAGCGGTCGTCCCGGTCCGGTAGTGCTTGATATTGCCAAGGATGCTCAGATAGGAATGGTCGAGTGGACCGGCTATAAACCATGCGATTTTATAAGAAGTTATTCGCCGGTTCCGGATATTGATGACAGGCATCTTGAGGAGGCTGCTGCGATGATAAACGGTGCCGAGCGTCCGATGATTCTGTCGGGACACGGCGTGATGATATCAGGTGCTGAAAAAGAGCTTGCCGCTCTCGCCGAGAAAGGTGATATACCCGTGGCAGCGACTCTGCTGGGACTCTCCACAATGCCGTCGGAGCATCCTTTGTATAAAGGTATGCTGGGAATGCACGGAAATATCGCGCCCAATTACAATACCAACCGTGCTGATCTGATCATAGCCGTGGGGATGCGTTTTGATGACCGTGTGACCGGAGACATTTCACGGTACGCGCCTGAAGCACGTATAATTCATATAGACATCGACCGTTCGGAGTTTAATAAAAACGTAAAAGTTGACCGGTTTATTCATGGCGACGCGCGTCAGGTGTTGACACGCCTGCTCCCGATGATTGAGAAACGCCGTCATGCCGGGTGGCTTGAGACGTTTGACCGTATGAGGGATGTGGAAGAAGAAACGGTGTGCCGTTACGAAGTTAATCCCGGCTCGGGTCCTCTCAAGATGGGTGAGGTCATATCGGCAGTGTCTGAAGCTACCGGACATCAGGCGGTAGTGGTGACCGATGTCGGGCAGAATCAGATGTTTGCGGCACGTTACAGTAAGTTTTCAAATTATCGTAGCATGATCACGTCGGGTGGGCTCGGTACGATGGGATTCGGTCTGCCGGCGGCTATCGGCGCCAAGATGGGAGCGCCGGAGAGGACGGTCTGTCTGTATGTCGGCGACGGCGGCTTTCAGATGACTATTGAAGAGCTGGGCACTATAATGCAGTATGGCACAGATGTAAAGATCGTGGTGCTGAATAATAATTTCCTCGGTAATGTGCGCCAGTGGCAAGCCTTGTTCTTTCAAGAGAGATTTTCACAGACCCCGATGCTCAACCCCGATTTTGTCATGCTTGCAGCCGCTTATGGTATCAATGGCGAAAACGTGTCATCGCGTGACGAGCTGCACGGAGCCATCGGACGGATGCTTGCTCACGACGGCAGCTATCTGCTCAATGTGAATATTGATTCAGCCGATATGATTTTCCCGATGATAACTCCGGGGTCGGCTGTCGATGAGATAATGCTCTCCCCCGATGAGAAATTTAAAATGGAACTATGACAATGGAAAAACAACTTTTTACCGTGTCGGTATTCTCGGAGAACACTGTCGGACTACTCAATCAGGTGACGATAATCTATACACGCCGTTCAATCAATATCGAGAGTATATCGGCGAGTGCTTGCTCGATTCCCGGGGTCCACAAGTTTACTCTTACATCATGGAGCGACCGTGAGACAATGGAAAAAGTGGTCGCACAGATTGAAAAACGTATTGATGTCATAAAGGCATTTCTCTATACTGACGATGACATAGTCTATCAGGAGGTGGCGTTGTACAAAGTGCCGACGGAAAAACTACTTGAAGAGAAAAATCTCGAATGGATCATACGCCGCCATAATGCCCGCATACTTGAGATTACACCCGAGTATACCGTGATTGAAAAAACCGGACATCGTGACGAGACCGAGTCGTTGTTTGAAGCCTTAAAGAGATATGACATACGTCAGTTTGCACGTAGTGGACGCGTTACAATTACTAAGGATCCTGCCGAGTATGTGACCGAGTACATAGCCATGCAGGAGGCAAAGAAAAAGGTAATGGAATCATGAACGATTTAAATGACAAAAGTCAGTATCGCATAGATTATTTCCTGAGTGCCGGAGAGTGTAACGCGCAGCGTGTCATTCCGTTGCCGATGCTCGTACAACGTGTTATCGAGGTCGCTACAATGCATGCCAACACCCTCGATATCGGATATGCGCGGCTACTGAAATACAACATGGCTTGGGTCTTGAGCCGTCTGACGATAGATATGAGGCGTTATCCGGCTATCAACGAGCGTTTCTCGCTTATTACATGGATTGAAACGATTAACCGTCATTTCTCGGCGCGAAATGTTGAAGTGCTTGACGGCAATGGTGAGACGATAGGATATGTGCGCACGATATGGGTGGCTATCGATATGTCGACTCGCCGTGGAGCTGATATGACACCATTTATCGGAGATGTGACAGTGAGTGACCGGGAGTGTCCCATCGATCCTCAGACAAAATTGCCCGGGGTCAGTGATCCTGACATGGTGAAAGTGCATCAGTTTCAGTATTGCGATATAGATTTTAACCGGCATGTCAACACGACCCGATACATCGAAGCGATTCTAAATCAGTGGGGTGTAGAGTTTTTTGACCATAACAAGGTGCGTCGGTTTGAAATTGCATTCATTGCCGAGACACATTATGACGATGTGGTCGATGTGAAACTAAAGAATACGGAGACCGGGAGCAATGTGGAACTCACCCGTAACGGAGTGACGTGTGTCCGTGCCCGTATTATTTTTGAAAACGTATAAATAAAAAATATATTAACAAAATGGCAAAATTAAATTTTGGCGGTGTTGAAGAGACCGTCGTTACGAGAGAAGAATTTCCGTTGGAGAAAGCACTTGAAGTGCTTAAGGGCGAAACGATAGCCGTGTTGGGCTATGGCGTGCAAGGTCCGGGTCAGAGTCTTAACCTCCGTGATAACGGTTTTAACGTTATCGTAGGACAGCGTGAGGGAAAGACCTATGACAAGGCTGTTGCCGACGGATGGGTTCCCGGTGAGACGCTGTTCTCTATCGAAGAAGCGTGTGAGCGCGGTACCATAATAATGTGCCTTCTCTCCGATGCTGCCGTCATGTCAGTGTGGGACGTGATCAACAAACATCTCACAAAGGGCAAGGCTCTTTATTTCTCTCACGGTTTTGCAATCACGTGGAGTGACCGTACCGGTGTGGTTCCTCCTGCCGATGTTGATGTCATAATGGTGGCTCCCAAGGGTTCGGGTACATCGCTGCGCTCGATGTTTCTCGAAGGTCGCGGCGTGAACGCGTCGTTTGCCGTTTACCAGGATTATACCGGACACGCAGTTGAACGCACACTTGCTCTTGGTATCGGTATCGGCTCGGGCTATCTGTTTGAAACTACGTTCTCACGCGAGGCTATTAGCGACCTCACCGGTGAACGCGGCTCGCTGATGGGTGCTATTCAGGGACTTTTCCTCGCACAGTATGAGGTATTGAGAGAAAACGGACACACCCCCTCGGAAGCTTTCAATGAGACTGTTGAGGAACTTACTCAGTCACTCATGCCGCTCTTCGCTCAGCGCGGTATGGACTGGATGTATGCCAACTGTTCTACTACGGCTCAGCGCGGTGCTCTCGACTGGATGGGTCCGTTCCACGATGCAGTAAAACCTGTCATGTACCGTCTATATGAAAGTGTGAAATCAGGCGAGGAAGCACAGCGCTCAATCGACAGCAACTCCAAGCCCGACTATCGAGAGAATCTTGAAAAAGAGCTCCGTGACATGCGCGAGAGCGAGATGTGGCTGACAGCTGAGACCGTCCGCCGTCTCCGTCCCGAGAACAATTGATTTCTCCGTCCCGATATATCATTACAGAAAGACCCCGGATGGACTCCCGGGGTCTTTCTGTGTCGTTGAAGTACACTTGTCTCAACAGTCGAGAAATTTCTGTAAAAGTTAAGTGCCGTATTTGAATTAGAATAATTCAGTATGGGAACTGGCGCAGACAGGGGGGGGATAGAAGTTAGAACTCAATGAACTGATTCGGTATCCATCGTTTAACCGTAATGCCTGTCCTGACTGTACCATTCTTTGTTTGAGATACTACATTAAGCTTTCTATATTCAAGATAAGATTCATCTATCAAGTCTTTAAAAGGTAAAAGTAATGGTATTATCCAATACATTTTTGAAATACAACATGGGTCAGGTGAATAATATTCCATTCTTACATTTTCCGGATTAGAAATACTTTCCACTGAAAACATTAGCGGCGAATCTTCTTCGCTACAAGCCGTTACGATAAGACAGCTGATGAACATAACGATAACTGAAAGTTTTTTCATGTTTTTGGTCTCTTCAGTTTACAAGATGAGTAAATGCTTCTTCTTTTAAGAAAATGTCTTGGCTGACAAAATCAGCACGGGTACAAAATTATTTAAAAGACTTGGAACACAAAAGATTTATCCCAAAATATAGTCAAAATGCCGACGTCTCTGCCGGATATCCGATTGACGTATACGGGGATAAGAGGGCGGAATGGAGTAAAAAAGAAACGGGGCGTCAATCTCGACGACCCGTTTCGTGGGGATAATGATGTATACTTTTTAATTACTAACTTTGCAATTGTTATTTCCTTATAGATTTAAGACGATATCTTTCTTCTATATGTACTTTTGTTTTGTGCTACAAAAGTAGTATGTCTATATTACATCGATGTTACAATTATTAGACAATGATGTGTCACACCACAAAATTAGCACTATTTAACAAATAGAGCATAATTCAGTCTATTCTTTGCGCGGTTCATCAGTATCCTGCCAACAGGGTAGGGTAAAGGTGAATTGCAGACCGCCTTCTTCTCGATTGGTCACGGTTATCGCGCCGCCAAACAGATTGATAGTACTTTTTACAATGGGGAGTCCGAGACCGGTACCGCCGGTTTTGCGTGAGCGTCCCGAGTCAATGCGGAAGAAGCGTTCAAAGAGGTGATTGAGATGCTCTTCGGCAACTCCTACACCGTTATCGTAGAATATGAATGAATAGAAATTGTTGCTTAACCCGATGCATTTCAATCCTATTTCCGTGCCTTTGGAGTATGCGGCGGCATTTTTTACAAGATTAAGCATTGCCGCTGTAACAAGATTTTTATTGATGTTGACAAAGCAGTTTTCCGGCACATCCCAAGAGAAAGTCATGCCGTTTGAGATGCCGCTTTCCTGGATTTCATTGGCGAGCGAGTCAACCAATTCGTGGAAATTGACTTTTTCAGTTGTGATTGATGCCCCGGCATCCTCAAGTCGTGTTATTGACGACAGGTCGTTGAGGAGATCGCAAAGTCGGTTGACCTGAGCCTGAGCTTTTGTGATGAAATGCCGACGTGCCGCTTCGTCCATATCGGGTGACTCGATGATGGTGTCGATATAGCCTTTGATGATTCCGACAGGAGTCTTTAATTCGTGGCTGATATTGTTGGTCAGCTGACGTTTTAGTCGCTCCCGTTCTTCAATGGCGCTTATGGCGATATTATGTTCATGCTCGCGGCTCAATACAGCCATGTTTCGGGTGTTGTATATTTCGACAATCTGACGCGAGATGTCGCCAAGCTCATCATCGGGGAACACTTCGTATGTGACAAAGTTGCGATCCTCGGCTGCGCGTCGGGCAAAGTCACGTAGGATCAGCAGGTTCTTAGTCATGTGGCGTGTTGACAGATAGGCTATAAGCGATACAAATATCAGCACAACCATAATTACGAGCCACACGTAGTTGTCGACTGATGTAGCTTTTACTACCGCTTCGTTGTAAGGCAACATCGTAAGCACGATAAGCATGCTGTCGGGGCTGTATTCCGTACGGAAATAGTATGACATGTCTTTGCTGACCGCAAGTGAGTCGGTCTTGAAAAGACGGTTGATCTCGTTTCCGCTAAGAGCTTCTTCCTTTATATTTAAATTTTCAGGGAGAGGAACCGGAATACCTTTTCCATCGATGTATTCATGAGTCTTTCCGTCGTAGAGCGACACGCTCAGATCGCGTATTACCGATGAGGAATAGTAGATGTCTATGAAGTCGAGGAAGTGGGATATGTTAAGATTACGGTTGTGCATGTCAATGATACGGTTGTTGATAAGATTGATATCACTGACAACCACAGCCTGCTTGAATGCACGTTCGCGGTAGTACTGAACGCACACGAGCCCGATTATGGCAATCCATAACAGAATCACCATCGGGATAAACAAGCGTATCTGGTAACTAAATTTCTTCTTTAAAGCCATAACCGAAACCGGGTCGAGTGGTTATATTTTCACCATATTCACCCATTTTTTTACGAAGGCGGGCTATGTTTGTATCGATTGTGCGGTTGGTAACTACAACATCATTTGACCAAACCTGACGAATCAGTTCCTCTCTTGAGAAGATACGGTTTCGGTGGGTAAGGAGAAATATCAGCATATCAAATTCCGTAGGAGTGAGGTTTATAAGTGATCCGTTAAGGTATGCGACCTTCTCGTTACGGTTGATACGGAGATTCTTGAATGTTATGTCAGGCTCGTACATGCTCTTTGCAGTGGTTGTTGTTGATGCGGGAGCTGTTGCCTGACGGGCGACGTGGGAACGACGGAGGACTGCGCGGACGCGTGCAAGTACCTCGCCGATGACGAACGGTTTTGTGATATAATCGTCTCCGCCTATATTAAGTCCCATTACGGTATCATCCTCTCCGCTGAGAGCCGAGCAGAATATTACCGGGATGTTCTCGGTCGCAACGTTGCTCTTGATGCGCTTGGCAAAATCAAAGCCGCTGAGGCGATCCATCATAATGTCAACAATCATAAGTGAATATTCGGAGAGGTCAAATGAAAGAGCCTCTTCAGCACTGTAAGCACAATCAACGTCATACCCATCTTTTTCAAGATTGTATTTGAGAATTTCGCAGAGTGCTTCTTCGTCGTCGATTACTAATATCTTTATACGCATGTCTTGATAGGTTTTAGTGGCACGAATATACAAAAAAAAGAAATATGAAATATAAAAATAGGTTAATTGTAATTGATTTGTTAACACATGCAGGTTTTTGGTCAATGTGTCGTCTGTGCATACGACCTGAAATCAGTTTTTATCTCTTTAAAGATGAGTTGAATCGGGATATATGGGTTAACGTATGTTAAAATATTGACTTGTGTGAACCATTGGCGGTGTCACATGTTCTAAAGGTATAATTACTATATTTGCACTGTGTTTTTTCATGGTATTAGATTTAAGGTTAAAGATTATAGGTTGTCGTGATGACAGCCTATTTTTTTTGTCCGATTCTTTTGTATCCGTAAATTAACCCGGGGTGATTCCTGATGGTTCAGGGGGGATCAGAAATTCAGACCCTCAGAAAATATACATTCGAGTTCTCCGGTGTTATGTCTTATAATGATAAGATATTCTATCCCCTCAAGGCTGTCGATCATTTCGATAGCTTCGGACGATGGCAATACCATGCATGTAGTGGCAAGCGCGTCGGCTAAAGTGCAGTCCGGCGCTATGATTGTGGCGCTCAGTGTACTGGTCGTGACAGGATAACCTTTTACGGGATTGATGGTATGACCGAATCGATGGGTTCCTGTGTCACGGAAATTACGGTAATTGCCTGATGTGGCTATGCCGCAGTCAGTGAGCGGTATTGTCATCATATAAGAGCGTTTGCCGGTGATGGCGTCAAATGGCGATTCAATCGTGATATTCCAATCCTCGCCGTAACTATTCTTTCCAGAGACCACTACTTCACCTCCGATTTCGATCATGAAATTATGGCAGTCGTTGCGGTGAAACATCGCGGCTATTTCGTCGCAGCCGAACCCCTTTGCTACTGCACTGAAATTGAACGTGGTAAATTCCGATTTTTTTGTCAGTGTGTCGCCGGTCAGATAGCAGTCGGCAAGTCCCACGTAGTTGAGGACGCTGTCTATTTCCGCTTTGTCGGGGATGTTGTTGCCTTGATCGGTTTTGCCGAATCCCCACAGTTCGATCAGCGGTGCGGCGGTAGGATCGAAGGCTCCTTTGCTGAGACTGTTGACATAAGCCGAAGTCCGGAACACCCGGATAAAACTACTGTCGACTGTTGTCGTCTCGTTACGGTTGATGCGTGACACGAGCGACGAGTCATTGAACGCCGAGAGTGACATCTCGACACGTTTCATGACCTCGTGGATAGAGTCGTCAAGCTCAATCGGTGAGCTGTAGGTTATGTGGAACAGTGTGTTCCATACGGCACCGTCGGAGTTGCGATAAGGAGCTGAGCGATCGCATGATGAAAATGTCGGAACTATGGCGGCTGCGATTATACAAAAAAGTGAAGCGTACAGGATTTTTTTCATTGTTGTATCTGAAATTTTTTTCAAAATTAGTAAAAAAGAATAACTTTGTTGTCGTAATCGCGTGTTTTATCACAGTGAGTAATCGATATTAAACAAGAAAATATAATTATGAATCGTTCTTTTTTATTTTTAGCGCAGGGTTTCGAGGAAGTCGAGGCGCTGACGGTGGTCGACGTGATGCGCCGTGCAGGAATGGACATCAAGACGGTCTCAATCACCGATGATCACGAGGTTAAGGGCGCTCACGGTATCCCCGTAGTGGCTGATTTGTTGTTTGAGGAAACGTCGTTTGACGGAGCGGAATGGCTGATTGTTCCCGGCGGTATGCCCGGTGCTTCCAATCTTGCCTCATGCGGACCGCTCTGCGACCTGTTGAAATCTCATGCTGTCAACGGTAAGGTTGCCGCTATCTGCGCGTCTCCTGCCGTGGTGCTTGCTCCTCTCGGAATCCTTGACGGTCGACCGGCTACCTGTTATCCCGGCTTTGAGGATCAAATGTGTGGCGCCGAGATGAAGTCGGACAATGTTGTCGCGCTTGACCGTGTGATAACAGCTAATGGTCCTGCCGCGGCAACACCGTTTGCATTTGCCATTGTCGCCAATTCGATGGGTGAAGGTGTCGCCCAGCAGGTGGCTGCCGGAATGCTTTGCTGATCGTTACTCATACAAGTTATACAGAAACACGACTGACGCGTGTAGCCGTAAGCGGTTGATGCTCTGCGGCACGCGTCAGTCGTTTTATCTTCAGGGCATCGGTACGGTCATCAATACCATTTGATACCATTGGAGGTTGACGATCGTTTGTCGTACTTCAGGTCAGACAGCAGTGACGACTTGACCGAAATGTGGAAGTTGAATGACTTGTAGGGACCGACCGGGATGACACTCGCTGTCATTGTGAAGCAGTGGAGGTCGCGGGATATGTTGCAGTTCATGTAGGCAAGTTTGTGTGTGTCAAAATTGTAGCTTGCCGTGAAACTGAAATTCCAGTTGGTGGTGGGGCGCAGATTACCCGAGAAACTGAGATTCTGGGTTATCTTACCGTCATATTCCATCTTCTTCTTGTTGAAGTTGCCGTAACTGTAACCGATAGAATAGTTCAGCGTCAGACTCCAGGGGACGTTCCATTCCATGTATCCGTCATTGTCGAGTGTCGAATCGGAGCCTTTCTTTTTCTTGCTGACGGCACTCTGCGGTCGCTCGTTTTCGGTAGTTGCAGCATCGGGATTTTCCGGATCACCAGGTTCGGTTTTTCCATCGTTCTTCTTTTTATCGGATGAACCCTTGAGCTTCTTGAACGTGTCGTTGTTGAATGTGTAGGAGAATGATGTTCCGGTACTTGACAGACGACCGATACCTTTACCGGCTTTCCATCGGGGGATATTGACTCTGACCGGATTACCTGCTTCGTTAAGCTGATAAGTATATACGTCCCATGTAGCCGACAGGTTGAGGTTGAAGTTCTTGACCAGTCGTAGCATGATAGACGTGTTGAGGTTGCTCCAGTTGAGCGAGTCGGCTGCGAAATTATAGCTTTCGGATAGTGACAGGTTCTCTATGAGTGAGATTTTTTTCTCCCCGATACTGTCGTTGTCACTTTTTACCTTCATTTCAAGGTTGTTGGCGAGAGACACTGACAATGATCCGGTCTTGCCTTGTCCCGGTACACCATAAAGCGCGTTGGGAAATAACGAGTACTTGCGGTTGACAAGCTTTCCCTGCGGATCAACATATTCATAGCTTCCGTAGTAGCCGAAGAAGCTTGACGAGAAGTCAGGAGCAGCATTGAATGAAATGGTCGGCGTCAGGACGTGGCGTATCATTTTCACTTTGTCTCCGAGGAACGGCAGTGGCTGGAAGAATCCGTAGATTTTGGTGTCAAGCGAAACCGAAGCGTTGAAATCCCACACGTTGTAAAGGCTGTAAGTGGTGTCGCAGACTTCAGCTGACGCTGCGGGATCCCATTGACGGCGTACCTTGTTGGTGTACATGCGGTCGTTGAGAGATACCGAAGGCGTGAAGTTGATGTACTTGAACAGGTTGAATGTAGCCGAGATAGGAACCGAGTGCTTGAATCCGTTGCGCCAGTCCTTGATGAGGCTCTTTTTGAAGAATACGTTCTGCTTGGATGTCAGTGAGTTCTGGAACTGTCCTGAATATGATAGTCGGATCTTTTCATACCATTTTTCATCGCCAACGGCACGTTTGCGCTTGAACGGGTAAATCTGTGACATGTTGAGCGTGAAGTTGGGGAATGACACCGTCAGAGTGGAGTCCTGTGTGCGCTGCGAGATGTTGAGCGTTGTCGATAGCGACCATTTTGTGCCGGGAAAACGGTAGGTCATATTGACGGTTGAGCTCTTGGTGTTTTCGGTAAATCCCGAACTATAATAGCTGTTGAGGTCATTGCGGGTGTAGCCGCTGGTGGAAAAGTTGACACTTGCTGAGAGCGACATGTTGGGGTTTGCTTTGGAGTCCTGCGTGTGGCTCCATCTTACCTGGAAGTTGGTAGCCTTGGAGTAGTCAGGCTGTCCCTTGTCGCCATAGATGGTTGTCAGATAATTGATTGCAAAGTTGCCGGAGTACTTATAACGCTTGGCATAGGTTGACTGGGCGTTGATGCCCCATGAGCCTTTAGTGTACACTTCGCCCGTGAGCGCGAGGTCGATGTTGTCGCTGATGGCAAAGTAATAACCGCCGTCGCTGAGGTAGAAGCCGCGGTTGTAGTCGTCGCCGAATGTGGGGAAAATCACACCGGAGGCATATTTATCAGAGAACGGGAAATAGCCGAACGGCACAGCGATAGGCAGCGGCAGTCCGGCGAGCACCATGTAGGAGGGACCGACAACGACATTCTTGCCGGGCGTCATCTTTCCCTTGGTAATCTGTAGCCAGAAGTGAGGGTGCTCGTGGTCATCACATGTCGTGTAGACACCGTCCTCGATATAATATTTGTCATCTTCGGTTTTCTTCGTGCGTCCGCCGGTCAGATAACCCTCGCCCTGTTGTGTGATGACGTCGGTGATATATCCACGACGCGACTTGAAGTTGTAAGTCATAGTCTTTGACTCATAGTCGGTTCCACTCTCGTTGAACACGGGAGAGCCGGTCAACTCGCCGAGCGAGTCGGTTTTGCCTACGGCATATACCTCATTGGTCCGCATGTTGAGTTGTACCTCGGCGGCATCGAGTTTCAGATCGTCATATGTGACCTGGGCGTCGCCGTATATGTAGACCATGTTTTGTCCGATCATTACGACCGAGTCCTTTGACACAAAATTGACGGGGGCTTCAAGATCGACTTTCTCTCGGCGGATGCGAGAAGTGTTTTTGCGGGCGTTGCGTTGTCTGATGGCTTGAAGCAGTGAGTCGCTAGCTATTGTATCACGCGCTGTTACTGACGTATCGGCAGGAACGGTTTCGGCGCCGATTATGTCTGGAGTCATGCCGGCGAGCATCGACAGTATCGAGTCCTCCTCTTCAGCTATTGTGTCGAGAGGGAGATAGATGTCGGCTATAGAGTCAAGTTGGGCGTCGACAAAGCTCGACAGTGAGTCTGTCTCAGTCGCTGTCACGGTGTCGGTAGCATCTGAGCCATTGATGTGCAGATGCTTATCGGTGTGAGTCAGCGCACGGCAACCGCTTAAAAGCAGTGCGAGTGTGATGAATGTCGATATGTGATGGCGAGACAGTTTCAACTTGTTTTCTCTATGGGGTATAATATCGTGCAAAGATAAGCAAAAATCGGCAACTCTTGTCTTAAGCGACTTAATAATTTAGGCGTCATAATCCAAGAAATGTTAACACGGAGGAGTTACGTTGACATTGAGGCTAAAAAAAAAGAAAGCGGTCACGCTCCCGCAGAGGAGAACGTGACCGTTGTAATCTTCAAGTAAAGCTCTGAGCTTACTTTCTGATACCAAGCTCTTTTTGAGCAATGATAGCGCGGTAGCGGTTGATGTCTTTCTTGATCAGGTAATCGAGAAGACGACGACGCTTACCTACGAGTTGCTTCAGAGCGCGTGCTGTTGTATAATCTTTGTGATTTGACTTAAGGTGTTCAGTCAAATGAGCTATACGGACTGAGAATAATGCAATCTGTGCTTCAGGTGAGCCAGTGTCAGTCTTGCCCTTACCGTATTTCTCAAAGATTTCTACTTTTTCTTCAGAATTCAAATGCATTCTTTCGGATGATTATTGAGTTAGTATAAGTGGGTTGTGCCTTTTCGGGCGCACAAAGGTAGCAATAAATTTTAACACTGCCAAATATGCACCCTCCCGGACACCGGGATTTTTTCAGTCTGAGATTATTAGTCCTCGAGGTTTTCCTTCTCCTTCAGGGGGTTGCGATAGTAGATTTTGCCCTCGATATACTCCTGTGTAGCGATAAGTGTGGGCTTGGGGAGCTTCTCGTAGTAGCGTGAAATCTCTATCTGCTCGCGGTTTTCGGATATTTCTTCGAGGTTGTCGTTGAGAGAAGCAAACTCCTGAAGTTTCTTCTCAAGGTCGTGCTTCATCTCACCGCCAATCTGATTGGCGCGCTTGGCAATGATGCACACAGTCTCATACACATTACCCGTGTCCTTTGAGAGTTCGATCATATCGCGGGTCACGGTGTTAAGCGGGGCATTGGTCTTCTTGTAGTCCATAGCTTGGTTTGTAGAGCGTATATTGAGTTGTTGTTAATTTCTTTGGTTGGGAGGATGACGCGGGGTCAGTCCTTGACGTGGCTGCTGGCTATCTTGAAGATATTGTCAGCCTCCTTGCGGTTGGGAGAGTCGGGATAATTATTAATAAATGAGTAATACTCGTCTATCACGTCGCGGAAACGGTCGGCCTTGCGCTCCTCCACACTCTGGGCAGCCTCCTGATAGCGTGCCTTGAGTATGAGCATCTCGAGGTCCTCCTTGTAGCGCGAGTACGGGTAATCCTTCACGGCATTCTGAGCCACGATGATGGCGGATTCGTAATTGTTGCCCATGTAGGTGCCGAGGTTATAATAGAGCTGGGCGTTCTGCAACTGCTTGAGGGTCAGTTTGTCCTGAAGTTCGAAGATGGCCGACTGGGCTATGCTCACGCGGTCGGAGTGGGGGAAGTGCTCCAGAAATGACTGAAGCTCCTCGATGGCCTTCACCGTGCCCGACTGGTCAAGCTGAGGCTCGGGGGAATCAAGGTAATATCCGTATCCGGCGAAGAATCGCGCAAGCTCGGCATACTTTCCACGCGGATAGCGTGTGTAGTAGGTCTTGAAGTAGGCTCCGGCGTTATCGTAGTCCTTATTCTCATAATTGCTCAGGGCGAGCAGATAGAGCGACTCCTCAGCCTTTTCAGTGCCCTTGAACACGGTCACTATATCCTGCAATATGGTCGCGGCCTGGACATAGCGTTTCTGTTCGAAGGCTCTTTTGGCGAAGTCAAGTTTATAATCATAATCGGTACTCTTCTGCGCGCGGGTATACTCGCCGCACGACGACAGAACCG
>CAYTWG010000029.1:0-29990 GCA_964442005.1 uncultured Bacteroides sp.
CCGATTGTCCTTTTTCCGAGACGGATCGACAAGGCGGTGCAGTTAAATCGGGAATAGGAAGCCGATTGTCTCGTGACGCTTCCGAAATTTTAGAGAATAAGGAGACGGTTGGTCGTTTCTTGCCTGCCGGCTCACGAAAATCAAGTAGAAACTAAGCATGTAGAAAGCACATTAGTTCCACGTTTGGACGGGGGTTCAAATCCCCCCAACTCCACTATTTACTACCGAACTTCTTCGGACTCAAAAGAAGGCTTATCGCCCACAGGGCGCTTTGTTCTCAAAGAAACCTCGGACCATCAAGCAGTTCCGAGGTTTTTCGTACCTAAAAGATGACATCTCAGAACCGCCACCGAGGACTAAAAAACTTACTGCAACGATGCAGGAACGTGAACATACAGCCGCAGAACTTGCAAAAATAGAACGCTCTTTGTTTATATGTCTGATTTTTTGTTTTGTCGCTTATCCAGCCAATATTGAACTGGAAGATAAAGAATAGCAAATATAAATCCTTGCACCAATGTTTTAGGGTCAAATTCTTTCTGACCGTCGAAAATTACATTTAACAACCAAATCACAAACGAATAGCATCCCATTAAAACAATAGCCGCTCCTACGTAAAATATAATTTTCTTTATCATCGTTCTCATATTTTTCCGGCAAATATACGCATTTTCTACAAAAAGGTGAAAAATACCGTTACCGAGTGGAATCAGAATAAATTTATGTACTGAAATCCGCTAAAAAATATTATCTTCGCAGATTTATCCAAACACAAACAACTGATGAATCAGCAAGAAATCAACGGATTGGCTCGTGCCAATAAAGAAAAAGCATTAACTGTACTATCCAAGTCAAGGATTAAAGACGTCTGGGAAAATGCCGGATGCAGAGTGAATATAATAGGGTCACTGCGCATGGGACTTATAGCCTCACACAGAGATATCGACCTCCATGTATATTCGTCTGACATTACCGAAGAATCAACCTTTGCAATAGCGGCAAAAATGTCGGCACTGCCGGGAGTCACAGAAATCACGTGCATAAACGGATTGCACACCGAGGAGCGCTGCATGGCATGGCACGTCAAATATAAGACGGATGACGAGGAAATCTGGAAATTCGATATAATCCATATCGAGACAGGGAGTGAATATGACGGCTACTTCGAGCACATGGCTGACAGAATAGTTGCTGTCATGACACCGGAACAACATGACACAATTCTACGGTTGAAGTTTGAGACCCCTGAAAACGAGATTATTCACGGCGTGGAATATTACGAAGCAGTGATCTCTGACAACATAACCACTCTTAACGATCTGCGCCAATGGGTTATCGCCCACCGTGACAAGCCCCCGTATTACTGGATTCCATAAAAACGTCTCAACAGAAATATTTTGCCGGTAGGGCTAAATCATCCGAAATCCACAAAAAATTGCAGATAACCTGATTTTAGACTTGCAGCAATGATGGAATTTGAGTAGTTTTGCATTTAGGAAACAGTGGTTTCAAATCATTTAATATCACGAACAACACAAATATGTATCTACACGACAATCGAATAGTCATCACTCTCGATGCCGGAGGCACTAACCTCGTATTTGGAGCGATGAGAGGATGTGAATACATCACCGAACCTATCACTTATCCGTCACATGCCCACGACCTTGACCTGTGTCTCGACACAATGGTGAAAGGATTCCGCGAAGTCATAGACTCTTTGGACGAGAAACCGGTTGCAATCAGTTTTGCATTCCCCGGTCCTGCTGATTACCCCAACGGTATAATAGGCGGATATCTTCCCAATTTCCCCTCGTTCCGCGATGGAGTAGCACTCGGTCCATTCCTTCAGAATGAGTTTGGCATACCGGTTTTCATCAACAACGACGGTGACCTGTTTGCCTACGGTGAGGCTCTATGCGGCGCGCTGCCCGACATCAACCGGCGACTTGCCGAAGCCGGCAGCAAAAAACGATATAAAAATATGCTCGGCTATACGTTCGGGACAGGTTTCGGTGTAGGTATGGTGATCAACGGCAAACTCAATCTTGGAGATAATTCATGTGTCGAGACATTCTGTCTGCCCCACAAGACAAAAGAGGGAATTATTGTCGAGGAAGGGGTCGCCGTACGTGCCATCAAGCGCGTCTATGCCGAGGCTTCCGGCGATTACAACCACAATTTCGAGCCTAAGGAAATCTGCGAGATTGCCGACGGTAAGCGAGAAGGCAATGTCGCCGCAGCAAAAAAAGCGTTTGCCGAGTTCGGCGAGATAGCCGGCGACGCCATAGCGATAGCAGCACAGCTTGTCGACGGAATAATAGTGATAGGCGGTGGCATAACGGCTGCACGCCACCTGATAGTCCCCTCACTCATCGGCGAGCTCCGCTCCACATTGACAACCCTGGGCGGCGACAAAGTGAAACGCGTACAGATGGAAGTGTTCAATCTTGACGACCCTGCTGAATTTGCGTCATTTGCCAAAGGGAACGCCAAGGCTATAACCGTGCGCGGGACAAATCTCACGGTCGAATATGACGACATGAAACGCATCGGCGTGACATTCTCAAAGCTCGGTGCCTCAAAAGCTATCTCGGCTGGTGCATACACGTTTGCCCTTTCCAAAATAGACGAAGATAATGATTGAAAAAGCTCCTTTGAGATTTGTTCCATATCTTAAAAGCGTAATATGGGGCGGAAATAAGATTTGCTCTTATAAAGGGATCGAACAGACGGAACCCAATATCGGCGAAAGCTGGGAAATATCAGCCGTTCCCGGACATGAATCGGTCGTTGAAAGCGGCTCTTACGCCGGAATGACAATAACCCGGCTGATTGATCGGTTTGGATCGGAACTACTCGGCGACGAGGTGATGAAAAGATATCACGGGAAATTTCCTCTCCTGATAAAGATTATTGACGCAAACGATAATCTGTCGGTTCAGGTTCACCCCGACGACGCTCTTGCCATGGCTCGCCATAACAGTCTGGGTAAGACCGAAATGTGGTATATCATCGATGCCGAGAAAGGCGCAAAGATATATGCCGGGCTAAACACGGCAATGACTCCCGACGATTACGTGCGACGCGTCGATGAAGGCACGTTTGCCGAGACTTTAACGGTACATGACTCGCATCCGGGTGATATTTTTTTCCTCCCTGCCGGTCGCGTTCACGCTATCGGTGCCGGTAACCTCCTTGCCGAGATCCAGGAGTCGAGCGATATAACATACCGCATATATGATTACGAACGCCGAGACGCAAATGGCAATCCGCGTGAGCTCCACACTCAGCTGGCAAAGGACGCCATCGACTACTCAATAACTGATAAATCGGAAAAATCGCCAGCCATACCGCCAAACTGCGATACTGAAATCGTAAAATGCAATCATTTTACTACAACCGAGATAACGCTTGACGGCGAGATGACTCTCAGCCTCAACCATGACTCATTCATGGTAATGATGTGTATCGACGGGGAGGTCGTGATCGAATATCCCGATGGTGAGCTCCCACTCCGGAAAGGACACACAGTGCTATTGCCCGCGGCAATGACTGCCGTGACATTGCGCGGAAACGCACTGATCCTGACATCGCGTCCGTGACCTCACGCCTCTTTACACCTGATGACATGAGAAAATTTATACTGCCTGTAATTGCCCTGATAAGCATCGTCACCGGAGCGACAGAGCCGACCGTAGAGTTTGTAACGCCGTCTATCGTCAGAGTCCGCTGGGCAGCCGACGGGACATTGACCGATAATGCGACAGACGTCTGCGTGTATCAACCCCGACAGGTAAATTACACAATTGATTCACGCGACAGTCTCACCGTCCTGACTTCCGACTCTCTTATTGTCGAAATCCCGACCGGACAACGCGGAATACAGTTCATCGACCGTGCTACCGGTAAACTCCTGCTTCAGGAGGCGCCATACATGCCACGGGGACATCGGCGCTCCGCAACCACCAGGACGGTTTACGACGAGTCATCGGCACACATGGAGGAAACCGCCAACGGTAAGGTCACGGTAAAGGACGTGTTGCGTGTCGACTCCATAGGATTCCGTGACGGCTACGACTTGAAATTCATAATGCGGTCTGACGAAGGCATCTACGGTCTCGGCTCCCAGATGGAGGGCTATATGAACCTGCTCGGCAAGAAACTATACCTCACTCAGCACAATCTGAAAACATTTGTACCGGTAATTGTCTCCACGGCAGGCTACGGGCTGATGTTTGACGCCGGATGCTCAATGATCTACGACAGCCGGCACAACGTGACAACTGACGAATACGAGACCTCGGTCCACATGACTGATGCCGCTACCATCGACTACTATTTTATAAAAGGAAGCCGCCCTGAAAACGTTGTAGCCGGTTACCGCTATCTCTCGGGCAACGTGTCGATGTTGCCGTTGTACGTTTTCGGTTACACACAGTCAAAAGAGCGTTATGTCTCATCAGAGGATATTCTAAACACAGTCAGGGAGTACCGGCGGCGACATGTGCCGCTCGACATGATAGTCCAGGACTGGAACTACTGGCAAGAGGGCTGGGGATACATGAAGATGAACCGCACGTATTATCCCGATCCTAAAGCGCTTGCCGATTCTGTCCACGCCCTTGACGCTAAACTGATGATAAGTATCTGGGCAAATCCGCAATACTGTCCTCAGGAGAAAGATTTCAGAGACCACGGGTTCATGCTCGAACACTCCGTTTACGACGCTTTCAATCCTGCCGCACGCGATCTTTACTGGGAGTACGCCGACAACGAGTTTTTCAATAACGGTTTTGATGCCTGGTGGTGTGACAGCAGTGAACCGCTCGACGGCGACTGGAACCGCATGCCCGATCCCTCCCCCGACGGTAAACCGTATTCGTGGGACGATCATGAGCGCCGGTGGCATCTCAATGACGAGATATTGTCGGAGACTCTCGGAAGCCGACGCGCATGTCTTTATTCACTCAACCATTCACGCGGCATCTACGAGCATCAGCGCGCCACCACTGACCGAAAACGTGTGGTGAACCTCACCCGCTCATCATTTGCCGGACAACAGCGTTACGGAACAATCGTATGGAACGGCGACACACACGCATCATGGGAGTCTTTCAGGCAACAGATTCCCGCCGGTCTTAACTATATGGCGACAGGCAATCCCTACTGGACTGTCGATATCGGCTGCTTTTTCACCCGCGCCGATCCGCGATGGTTTTATAAAGGTGAATTTCCCGACGGCGTGTCCGATGACCGATACAAGGAATTTTATACCCGCATGTTCCAGTGGGGCACATTCCTGCCCGTAATGCGAAGTCACGGGACCGACACCCCGCGTGAGATATGGCAGTTTGGCGAACCGGGCACTCCCTACTATGACGCCATACTTAAAATGATCAATCAGCGGTACTCGATGCTGCCTTACATTTACAGCATCGCCGCTATGCAACATTACGGAAGCTACACAATGGCACGACCCCTTGCATTTGATTTTCCTGATGACACCAACGTGCATGACATAGGCGACCAATACATGTTCGGCGACATAATGGTCTGTCCCGTCACTTCACCCGGAGTCGCCGAACGGACAGTCTATCTGCCTGCCCATGACGCCGGATGGATAGATTACAACACCGGGGAACGCCTGAACGGAGGAACATTAATCTCAGCCGGCACACCTATCGACGTCATTCCGCTCTACGTCAGAGCCGGTAGCATATTGGTGACAGCCCAACCCGTCGAACACAGCAGCGATCTCCCGGGCAAACCACTTGACATAACAGTCTATCCCGGAAGCGACGCCTGTTTCTCACTCTACGATGACAGTGGAGACGGCTACGATTTCGAAAACGGCGAGAGCATAAACATCCTCTTTACCTGGGACGAAACAAACCGTGAACTGACTATCGAGGACAATGGAGGCACATTTGCCAACGCCCCTGACACAAGGATATTCAACATCAGAACCGCCGGCGACCCCCGCACCACATCAATTAGATACTCCGGCAAGAAAACGATTGTCAGGCTCTAAAACCGCCTTATAGGATTTCTGCAATCGAACAGATATCGATGTTGCAATCAGATTCCGGTGGCATAGAAGTAGCCGCGGATGATGTCGCGGAGTCCGCGGAAGAATGGCAGGCGACCGCGACGGTAGTTGCGCCACACAAAGAGCGGCAGACGCGGAATACCTTTGACCCCGTAGGCTTTCCATATATAAGCTCCGTCAGCCATGGTTACCGCGCTGGAGGTGACGGGACGGCTACCTGTAGTCAGTCCGCGATGACTCGCAACTACTACCGGGAAAAACCTGCACCGCAGACCGGCGCGCCGGGCATCAAGCAGAAACATGGCATCCTCGCCGGCACCAAGTACCGGCGCGTTGATTCCGAATTTTTCATTAAACCACAATCCGTGATCGTTAATTCTTTTACGTCGGAAAGCTATCTCGATTGACGAGATATAGAATCCTTTGGGTAGTACAGTAAGGTCACACTCGCCGGCTGGATAAGCCTTATCTGTCTGACCGTCATACATGAACGCGGCAAGGTCGACATCGGGGTTCCGGTCAAGCGTATCGATGACTTTCCGTAACCGGTCGGCGGTGTACTCCACATCGTCATCGGCGATGAGACAATACTCGGCTACAGCATGACGCAAAGCATTGTTTCGGTTGCGGCTTAATCCGGTCGAGTCAACCGGAAACACATCAATGTCGTCGCGGCACAGCTGAGCCGGAACCGGTGACGCCTCAGCAAAGCCGGGAATCTGCCATGACACGACATATCTCACCCCCTCGACAACCGGCAGCGGCATTACCGCCACACGTTCTATCCCATCACTACCATACGTGCTTATAAGGACATCGAGAGACGGTGATTTCATGTCTGAAGTATTCATGCGTTCCTCCTTTCGTTCCAGAAATCGACAAATCTGCGTGCCACTACCTCGCAGTCATTATGACGTTCTACAAGTCGGCGTCCTTCGATACCGCGCGAGCGCAACAATTCAGGATGCAGGACTATCTGCTCAAACGTTCTGTAAACAGCATCGTCATCAGGCACGACATTTATAATAGGACGCGCCCCGTGCTCCCCGATAAAATCATAATACTCAGGCTCGCCACCGCTGACCGTATTGAGTCCCATAGCCATGGCAAGGAGAGCGTTGGTAGCAGGTGTATAGGAATATAGCTGATCGATCACAACATGAGCCGAACGCATGCGTTGGATATATTCGCGGTAAGGCATGTTCTCAACGATGTCGAGTGTACATTGTGACGGATACCGCTCGACAACTTTTTTTGCGGCAGCCAAAAGACGGTCAGTACCTTTCTCAGTCTTGCGGTCACGATGCATTCCAAGAAACAACTTCACCTTATCAGGGCGTTCCGGAAGCTCCACAGGCTGTATCGCGTGTGTGTCGACAGGAATACCTCCATAGGCGAGTTTCTCATCCGGCAGAACGCGGCGGCACGACAGATGATACTCGTAAAGTGCCGATATGACACCGTCGACCTCTTCATAGATTGCTTCGCAGTGATCCCGCAGCAACGGAGCCTTCCAGGCATGCTCGATATCAGACCGATGGACGGCATGGGGCGTCAGTTTATCCCCTACCCGCCACTCACTGTAACGTAGCGGTGCGGCAGGATCGGTACACAGGTCTATATAAGCCGTGTCAGTCCCGAGAGCCGTCAGGAATATACTGCCGTTGCGACGCTTCAGAGTATTGAAAACATGCATCACTTTCCCGGGGCGCAACTCAAGAAAAATAGGGTTACTGAGTTGCACGACATCGTAACCCTTCATGCGCGGCAATAAACGCGTCAGCAACTTTGCCCAGAAAATAGCCCCCCCGACTTTCCCCCGACGGCGCGTCATGTCTATGTTGCGGTCGGTGTCCATCCATCCGCTCCCCGACGACGCCACAGTGACATCGTGACCGAGACGCGACAGCCCGGTGGCAAGAGCATTGTGATAGTTGCTCGCGTCACCTACAAGCAATATTTTCAGCGGAGTGTCGGGCATCGGTGTTTCAGCTACTTTATTGTATATGATTTAACAATATAACGCCCGATCTATACGTTTATTATTCAAGCGATGAAATCTGATGCCTACATATCGGTCATTATCCCTGTCTACAACCGTGCCGGGTTGGTGGGGCGTACTCTTGAATCAATAGCCGCGCAGACCTGCCGGCGATTTGACGTCATACTTGTCGACAACGGTTCGACCGACAACACGCGTGAGATTCTTGACCGATGGGCGTCAGCACAATCTCCCGACCACATCAGAGTGACCATACTGAGCGAACGGCGTCCCGGCGCATGCCATGCCCGCAACCTCGGATTTTCTGTCGCAGAGACACCGTTGGTCATGTTCTTTGATTCTGATGACATCATGTCACCCCGGCTCATCGATGCGATAACCGACTGTTTTGAATCCAATCCCGAATCCGACATAGTAGGATGGGACATCGCGCAACAACTCCCGTCGGGAAAATTTCACAAAGGTCGTTTCGAGACCGTTGCACCGCTCTACAACCACATCATCCACGGCTCGCTGTCGACACAGCGGTTTGCCTGCCGGCGGCAACTTATAGAACGAGCCGGCGGTTGGGACGGAAGCGTCAGAGGATGGAATGACTATGAACTTGGAATGCGACTGCTCCTGCTCAGACCCGTAATTTCAAAACTCGACCTAAGCGACACGGTAACGACATTCTTTACCGAGACGTCAATCACGGGACGCTCTTTTTCCGACGACCCGGAGAAATGGGAACACTCGCTGTCACTATGCCGCGACAATCTGCTACGAGCCGGGCACGACGATGCTGCCGTGTGGATCGATGTACGCCGCATGATACTGGCTGCACGATATGCCGGAGAAGGAGCTGCCGACCATAGCCGCCGGTTACGTCGGGAAACTCTCGGTCAGCACCACGGTATCAAACGCGCCGCCCTCCGACTCATATACCTCAAGGCTCGTATATACCCGCGCGGCACACATCTTGTCGCACGACTTTTCTTTCCGGTCCCGAAGTGATAAAACCACAATAATCCTCCTTAACATAACAATGAAAAATTTTCTGTTCACTCTCGCGTTATCAGCCGCTACAATATTGACGGCATCAGGTCAGGAAGCCCTTGGCACGTCGGCTCCCGTAGTCTCACCCGTAATCAATCCCGACAACACGGTGACCCTCAGTGTCAAAGCCGGTGCCGGACACGACATAACAATCAAGGGGACATGCGTCAAAGACGGCACCGCCGCCATGACACTCGCCGCCGACTCGGCATCATGGAGTTACACCACTCCCGAACTCGCTCCGGGACTTTACTACTATACATTCGTAATGGACGGTGTCAACCTCTTAGATCCCAACAACATACACATACTGCGCGACGTGGCGACACTCAACAACTACTTCATCATCAAGGGCGATGGCAACGATATCGGAACCCTATGCTCGGTCAATGATGTGCCCCACGGCACCCTTAGTTACACATGGTACCGCTCTGACTCGCTTGACACGTCACGCCGTATGAGCATCTACACTCCGGCGGGATATGACAGCGACCCGTCACGCCGTTATCCGGTGCTGTATCTGCTCCACGGCACAGGAGGCGACGAGGGAGCATGGATAGAGATAGGTCGTGCCGTGCAGATACTTGACAACCTGATAGCCCGAGGCGAAGCCCAACCGATGATTGTGGTAATCCCCAACGGCAACATTGCCGAGGATGCCGCTCCCGGACAAAGTCCCGAAGGACTGATACAGCCGACATTCATACTACCACGATGGATGGACGGAGGATTCGAGAGCATGTTCCCGGAGATTGTCAACCATGTCGACACTCACTACCGTACGATAGCCGACCGTACCGGACGTGCCGTAGCCGGATTGTCAATGGGAGGATTTCACGCTATGAACATCAGCCGCGAGTTTCCGGAAATGTTTGACTACGTGGGACTTTTCTCGGCTGCTATGCTTAACCGCGCCAACGGTGACAGCCCGGTGTTCCAAAACGTGGATAAGAAACTCGCACGTCAGATGAAACTCCACCCGCGTCTCTACTGGATAGCGATAGGACGTGACGATTTCCTCTATCAAGACAACGTGAAATACCGTCAGGAACTGGATGCGGCAGGTTATTCCTACATATATCACGAGAGCGACGGAGAGCACAAGTGGACCAACTGGCGCGACTACCTCGCACTCTTCCTCCCGCAGCTTTTCAAGTAACAGTTGCAAGAGCCGCCCAAAACATATCGGGAATATTGGTGTTTATAGACATTTGTGCTTATATTTGCAAATACATAATCCATAACTACTGATAATATCGATAATATAATGAAGATAAACCAACTATGTGCCATGATAGCAGTGGCGGTTCTTTGTCTACCGATGTATGCGATAGTGCCGCGTACTGAGAAGGTGACCAATTATGTAAGGGTTACGAATGTGGAACGTACCGACAGCTCGCTGCGTGTAGGTATAAGGATGCAACATCGGCCACACTCCTGGGTGAGAATACCGTCTACAACGCGGCTGATAGCTGTCGACGACACTACGCTGCAATATAAGATAACCGGGGCTGAGAACCTGTCGCTCGACAGCCTGACATGGATGCCTGAATCGGGGTATCATGATGGAACACTAATATTTGAGAAGGTGTCCGAACGGGTAAAGGTAGTGGACATGGTAGAGTCAGACCAGGCAGACGTCAAAAACAACATCTTGGGCATACATCTTGACGAGCCGGAGACCCGTGTCGCCCCCAAGATGATAACGGTCGCCGACATCATGACGAGCGGCGAGAAACCGGCAGAAAACTGGACGGGGCTTGACCCGGAAAAATATGCCGACGCGACTTTCTACAACAAAGACGGCAAGACGCATCTGAAGGGGAGGATAACTGACTACTCGCCAAGATGCGGCTTCAAAACGTTCTACATAAGGACCAATAATAATTTCAAAGGGGAGGATAAAGTGAATGTCGGCAACATAAATCCCGACGGCAGCTTTGAACTGGACATCCCGGTGACATATCCGCAGTTTAACTATTTAGAGCTTGGAAATACCGTTAAGGACCTGATGCTGATACCGGGTGACACGCTATCAATAGTGACCTGCCTGTCAACGCGAGTTGATCCAACGATGGGGTATGTCGCTGAGTATATGGGATATGAAGGGGACATTGATGACGGAGTTGTAATCAATATTCTTGCCGATAGTCTAATCAATGAGAGATATGGGTTGAACAGGCTGTTTTCAGAATACGCCGTGGCACAGACTGACTCGATGGCGGCGGAAACCTACAAATCTAATGAGCGCCTGGGGGCATTGCTTGACTCGGTTGTTGCCGATCTCCCGATGCTGTTAGGAGAAATGCCTGTCAGCACTTTTGCGAAAGATGTGCTGAGTGCATATGCCATAAGCGAGATATGTGAGATGATGGAATCTCTGGGAATGAATTTTAGATTCGCACAAATGTCTAAATCAAAAAACGATGGTGCCGGCAATAGTGAAACCCTGGATGTCGCAAAATTCATATCCCCGCTACTCAAACATAAGAATCTGATTTATAACAATCCGCTTCTCATGTGCGGCGACCAGATTCTTCTCAACCGATGGGAATTTAACGATGTGTTCATTCGGTCGAAATTTGCAACCCGCGGAATAGTCCCCATACCCGTACCCGGCTACCCCGGAGCATATATGAATACAGATGATATATCGGGATGCTACGTAACAGAAGACAATTATCTTGACTCGATAGGTGTAGGAAACTGTTTCGTCGCCCAATTGGTGCGTACCAAGACATTTATAAGCGACCTGAACACTATCGAAATCCCGTCGTCAAAAAATATCGAACGGAACAACCGACTCATATCCAAACTCATACGTCACAATGACTGTGAGATAATGAACGATATTGTCATGGAGGAATACACCGGTTTTGTCAAAGATGTCATGATTGCGGAAAATGCTATCGGACAAAACAACGACTCAGCTGTAATCATTGAGGACTCGGCTGACAGCGAGGTGCTTGAGAAGATTATCGCCCCCTACAAGGGTAACGTGCTGTTTCTTGATTTCTGGGGAATAGGCTGCGGACCGTGCCGCGCCGGTATGATAAGACAGAAAGCCATCCTGGAAGAACTCGCCGACAAACCGTTCAAGGCTCTGTATATAGCCAACGCCGATGATGGACTTGACGCGTGCAAGAAGTGGCTGAGAAAAGAGGAGATAAAAGGAGAACATATCTTTGTCAGCGGCGACGACTGGAACCGTCTCAGAGGCTTGTTTAACTTCTCGGGCATACCTCACGGGGTATTGGTAGGCAAGGACGGAAAGGTAATCGACGGAAACTATGACATCCACAGTAACGAATCTAAGCTTAACAATGCACTGAAAGAATAAGTACGAGAGCTTTATACAAGACAATAAACAGGGGCGGGAAGTCATGCGCTTTCCCGCCCCTGCGTGTTACCGGGGATGCGGATTATTGGAGTAAAAGCGGATGGGAATGATTTTATCGGTGACGGCGGGCGCGATATTCAAGAAAAATGGCTAATTTTGTTGTTGTATTTATCAGTGCCTGCATGATGCAAATCAGCCGGTGTCAACCGAAAAACAGAAACCTTAACCGAGACAATGACTACGACCGGATTAAAACCATTGATAGGACTCACTCTTGAAGGATTGCGGGAAGTCGCAAAAGAGTGCGGCATGCCTGCTTTTTCAGCCAAACAGATGGCACGCTGGCTCTACGAGAAACGTGTCACCGATATCGAGTCGATGACCGATCTCTCCAAGAGCGCCCGCGCCCGGCTCAGTGAAAGTTATGAAGTAGGACGCATGGCGCCTAAAGCCGAGTCACGTTCGGTCGACGGAACGGTAAAATACCTGTTTGAAGGTGTTGGTGGACGAGACATCGAGAGCGTCTATATCCCCGACCGTGACCGCGCGACACTCTGCGTCTCCTCTCAGGCAGGATGCCGCATGAACTGCTCGTTCTGCATGACAGGGCGACAGGGATTTCACGGCAACCTCACAGCCGCAGGCATCATCAACCAGGTGCTGTCGATACCTGAGAGCGAAACGCTCACCAACATCGTGTTCATGGGCATGGGAGAACCGATGGATAATCTCGACGAAGTGCTTGCCGCGATAGAGATTCTGACAGCTCCGTGGGGACTCGCCTGGAGTCCGAAACGCATCACAGTCTCGTCGATAGGGAAACTCAAGGAACTGACCGTGCTCCTCAACACGACAAAAGTCCACATAGCGATCAGCCTTCACTCCCCCTTCGCCGACGAGCGCGCGTCACTGATGCCCGTCGAGCGCGCCTATCCCGTCACATCGGTTATCGACCTTCTGCGGCAATACGACTTCAGTCATCAGCGGCGTCTGTCATTTGAGTACATCATGTGGCGCGGCGTCAACGATGACTTCCGCCATGCCGATGCTATCGCCCGGTTACTGCGCGGACTCGACTGCCGGCTCAATCTCATCAGATTCCACGCCATCCCCGGCTCGACATTGCGCCCGGCAACTACGGCTATGATGGAAGCGTTCCGCGACCGTCTCAACGACGCCGGTTTCATAGCTACCATAAGAGCCTCACGCGGAGAGGACATAATGGCGGCATGCGGCATGCTTGCCGGACAGCAGAACCGTCACGCCCCTGCCGAATGAGTCACATCATCCGACCGATTGTAATACTCTAAACAGCATTTTCTTACAAAAACTAAAAAGCACAACTCAGATAATGAAAAAGTTACTTACCCTGATAGTATTGACCGTCATAGCCGTGGTACGGTTGGCGGCTGCTGACAACGACGGAGCACGTATCGTATTTGACAATGATCATCACGACTTCGGCAATATTTCAGAAAATGGCGGCAAGGTCTCCTGTGAGTTCACTTTCCGCAACGAGGGTAACGCTCCGCTGGTGATTGTATCGGCTACCGTAAGTTGCGGCTGCACAAAACCGGAATTTCCCAAACGCCCGGTTGAACCCGGAGCCGAGTCATCCATCAAAGTCACTTATAATCCCAAGGGACGTCCCGGGGAGTTCTCCAAGGTAGTAAAAGTGAAAACCAACGCCCCCGACGCGGAATTCATCAAGCTAAGAATCAGCGGCGTTGTCATCCCCAACAAGAAATAACCACGATCGCAATGAAACGTTTTTCTTTTTTCATAGCATCGATGCTTGCTGCCGTCACGTCGTGGGGAGCGCCTGAGGTAAAATGGATAACTGATGTTCATGATTTTGGCGCATTTGACGAGAACGACGGCAACGTAACAT
The DNA here is from genome assembly GCA_964442005.1 of uncultured Bacteroides sp. GTDB lineage: Bacteria > Bacteroidota > Bacteroidia > Bacteroidales > Muribaculaceae > JAAVFS01. The sequence goes on from CAYTWG010000029.1 coordinate 14,324, forward strand.
GTGAATTCCGGTTTGTCAACACCGGCGACGAACCGCTCTCGGTCATTGCAGCACGAGCCACATGCGGCTGCACGACGCCGACCTATCCACATGCCCCTATAGAGCCCGGCGATACAGGCACGGTCACCGCGACCTATAATCCCTCAGGACGTCCCGGACGCTTCAGCAAAAAGATCTATGTCGATTTCAATACTGAGCCTACTCGCTCGACACTTGTCATCAAGGGTGTAGTGATCGGAGCCTCCAACACCCTGCGCAGCCGATATCCCGAGGAAGCAGGCAAACTGAAACTCCGAAACAACTCCGTATTGTTCGGTAAGGTAAAGAAGGGTGCGAGCAAAACAGTCTTTTTTGAGGTCTATAACGCCTCTGACGACACCATCGTGCCACAATGGAGCGACTTGCCCCCATTCATACATATTTCGGCAGCCAATGATTCCATTCCGCCGGGAGAACAATCATCCTATTCGTTCTTTTTTGTCACAAACGAGACTGACACATACGGCATCGTTACATCGGCAGTAACCCTGACTCCCGACCCCGCCAACAGCCGGGAATCGTTTAAAATCGACGTTGTAGGAGTAGTTGATGAAAATTTCCGCAACATGACCGATTCACAACGTGCCGAAGCTCCGGTCATCGATGTATCGGAGCGATCGCTCGACTTCGACGTTATGACACGTGACGGAGGAAAGCATACTAAAAAATTCACTATCACCAACAACGGTAAAAGCGAAATGCTCGTCAGGAGAGTCTATTCGGTCGATCAAGGCGTCACGACTACAGTGTCAGACACAACTGTAAAGCCCGGAAAAACAGCTACAGTAACCGTCACCGTCGACCCGACACTGATAACCGAAGATATACTCGACGCGCGCGTGACAGTAATAGTCAATGATCCCGAGCATCCGACTACAGTATTAAGAGCCGTGGGGCAGATAAAGTGATCCACTACCCTGAGTTCTTCACCATCATCACACATATAAAATATTATCCTCATGGAACATCCTGAAAACGATTCAAAATATATCGGACTCACCGTTAACTCGGGAGTTGAACAGCCCCCTGTCACAAATCCTTACTTCACCCGCCGACGCCGCAAACCGTTGCCGACAGCCGGTGAAATGGTTGAAGGAATATTGCACGGCGACGTCACGATGCTCAGCCGTGCGGTGACTCTTGTCGAAAGTCTGTCGCCGGAACATCAGTCACTGGCTCAGGAGGTCATCGAAAAATGTCTCCCCTACTCCGGCAACTCACGCCGCATAGGTATTACCGGCGTTCCCGGCGCAGGAAAGAGTACATCAATCGACGTTTTCGGACTTCATGTGCTCCGCGACGGCGGAAAACTTGCCGTGCTTGCAATCGACCCGTCGAGCGAACGCACCAAAGGGAGCATCCTTGGAGACAAAACCCGTATGGAGAAGCTCTCGATTCATCCCGACGCATTCATTCGCCCTTCACCATCGGCAGGTTCGCTCGGAGGCGTAGCCCGCAAGACGCGTGAGACAATCGTACTATGCGAGGCAGCCGGCTACAACAATATATTTGTCGAAACAGTGGGCGTAGGTCAGAGCGAGACAGCCGTTCACTCGATGGTAGACTTCTTCCTGCTTATACAGCTTGCAGGAACCGGCGACGAACTTCAGGGTATCAAACGCGGTATCATGGAGATGGCTGACGGCATTGTCATCAACAAAGCTGATGGCGACAACATCGACCGCGCCCGTCTCGCTCAGGCTCAATTCAAGAGCGCACTGCATCTGTTTCCCCCGACAACATCGGGATGGATGCCCGAGGTGCTGACCTATTCAGGATACTTTGAGCTTGGAATCCCGGAGGTGTGGGAAATGATCGACCGCTACTTTGACTTCGTTAAAGGGAACGGATACTTTGAGCGTAAACGTCAGCAGCAGGCTCGATACTGGATGTACGAGTCGATTGACGAGCAGCTCCGCAACCACTTCTACCGTAACCCCGAAGTCGAAAAAATGCTTGAAGAGAAAGAATCAGCCGTGCTCGGCAACCGTCTCAGCTCATTTATCGCAGCACGCGACGTGCTCGATTACTATTTCAAAAATCAGCACACCAAGCGCTGACCGTTAAGGATATAACAATATAGCTGATGCCAGACCTCCCACAATCCGGCATCAGCTATATTGTTATATATCAAACGCGTATATTTAATTTATATGACTTACAAATCAGGACAGCGTCAGTTTCAGGTCATGGACAAACGACTTGAAGCCGGGGTGTGTCTCTGCAAGATACGCTACTATTTCACGTTCGTTCCATGTTCGCGGTTTTCCGGCGCCTTCATTCTCCAGAACGACAAATGACACAGCATCGTTGGAGAGAGCGTTACGCACCCATGCGAGCAGTTCGGGCATCGTAGTGTCGAGTAGTTCATGCTGCACATGATTCTCGACAGTCACAGTGAACGTATCAGGTGTCTGACTCTGCTCAGGACGTGACGCGCGCATGGTGTTTACAAGTATATGCTCCGTAGGATGTTGCTCCATAAACGCGTCCCAAGCCTTCATAAGGTTCTGTAACGTATATGGTTGCGACCTGTGGTCGGCTATCGCCCGGTGCGTCTCGACATCACTCTGCTCTTTCGTTGCATGAGGATCCGGAATATTGATACGCGTGGTGCGTAACGAGCTGATACGTCCCGTAGCGCCATGAGGGCGGGGAGCCGGTGGCGGCGGTACAACGACATTTGCGGCAGACCGATTGACCGGCTCCGGCACCTGAGGCTTGGCTTGAATGACAGGCGGCACGGGTGTATCATGGTTAACAGGTGCGGGCGTGGCGATAGACTGAGGGACCTCGGCGGTCACCTCAATCTTTTTCAACTGCCCCTCTCCGTCGCCACTAAAGATGGGGGAGGGGCTGAGTAGTTGGCACAGTTTGATGAGCAGAAGCTCGACAAGAAAAGTCTTGTTGGATGCAAGACGATAATTGAGGTCAGCATCGTTGCACAGACTCATAGCCTGATAGAAAAACTCGGGAGTGCAGCGCGCCGCTTGCTGAGCCATTGCCGTGCGTGTCGCCTCATCGGTATCAAGAAGCGGCAGCGTCAGCGGGTTACGTGCCACCATGAGATCCCGCATGTAAGCCGCAAGACCGGTGACAAAGAAATGAGAGTCAAAACCGCGGTCGCGCACTTCCTTATAGATAAGCAGCGCCTGCGGCACATCGGTCGCTATGAAAGCATCGACAAGACGTCCGTAATAAGACGCATCAAGCACATTAAGATTATCGACCGTCGAGCGATATGTGATATTACCGCGCGACGAAGCGGCAACCTGGTCAAAAATCGACAAGGCATCTCGCATGGCGCCGTCGGCTTTAGCGGCGATCACTCCGAGAGCCGGACGCTCGGTCGTGATTCCCTCCTGAGCAGCGACATACTCAAGATGATCAATCATGTCGGCGATCGTTATACGGTTGAAGTCGTAAATCTGACAACGCGACAGGATGGTAGGGATAATCTTGTGTTTCTCGGTCGTGGCGAGAATAAATACTACGTAGGACGGCGGCTCTTCAAGTGTTTTCAGGAACGCATTGAAGGCGGCTGCCGTCAACATGTGAACCTCATCGATGATGAACACGCGGTAACGACCGTTGGTAGGAGGCACCTGCACCTGCTCGACCAGAGCGCGGATGTCATCGACACCATTATTTGACGCTGCGTCAAGTTCTATGATATTGAGCGAACGGTTCTCATTGAACGCCCGGCAGGAGTCGCACTCGTTACACGGATCGCCGTCAGGGGTGCGGTGCTCACAGTTGATTGTCTTGGCAAAGATGCGCGCACACGACGTCTTGCCGACACCGCGCGAACCGCAGAACAGATAGGCATGAGCAAGACGATCGCTCGCAATGGCGTTCTTCAGTGTCGCTGTCAGAGCTTTCTGACCCACTACGCTGCTGAACGTCGTCGGACGGTACTTGCGCGCCGAAACGATATAATTGTCCATTTACGATTATGATTAATAGTCGGTTATAGCAATTGACCATAAGCATCTAGCCCGGGAGGTCAATCACTTTACAAAGATAAGTCAACCCTCCCTCAATTGCAACATTCCCGCCCTAAAAATTCAACTTATTTATAAACATCCATGTCCGATACAACACTATCCGTCTAACCTATGCTAACAGATACCGGTTGGGCACGGGCTTGTGGACTGAGAATCAATGTGTGTGAAAGTTTTTTTAAAAAAATTTTTAAAGAGCTGGGGTCAGACAAAGATTTTTCGATGAATTTTGCGTAATTTTGCATAGCAAATAAAAACTAATCATTTTCAACATTTAAAACTGTAACATGGAACAGACACTTTTTTGGGTGGTTCCCGCAGCTTCAGTGCTTGCCTTGCTGCTTGCATGGTTCTTCTACAATCAGATGATGAAGGAGAGCGAGGGTACACCCGTGATGCAGAAGATTGCTTCCTACGTGCGTCAGGGAGCAATGTCTTATCTCAAACAGCAGTACAAAATAGTAGGAATCGTATTCCTCTGTCTCGTAGTGCTTTTCTCAGTAATGGCTTATGGCTTTGACCTCCAGAACCCCTGGGTGCCCGTAGCATTCCTCACCGGTGGTTTCTTCTCGGGACTCGCCGGCTTCCTCGGTATGAAAACGGCAACCTACGCATCGGCACGTACAGCAAATGCGGCACGCGAATCGCTTAACCGCGGTCTCCGTGTAGCTTTCCGCAGCGGCGCCGTGATGGGTCTCGTTGTAGTAGGTCTCGGTCTGCTTGACATCTCGTTCTGGTATATTCTCCTTAACGCATGCGTTGACCTCCCCGGCACAGCAAAACTCTGCATGATCACCACCACGATGCTTACATTCGGTATGGGTGCGTCGACTCAGGCTCTCTTCGCACGTGTCGGCGGCGGTATCTACACTAAAGCAGCCGACGTTGGCGCTGACCTTGTAGGTAAAGTAGAGGCAGGCATCCCTGAGGATGACCCCCGCAATCCTGCCACTATCGCTGACAACGTGGGTGACAACGTGGGTGACGTAGCCGGTATGGGCGCTGACCTCTACGAGTCATACTGCGGCTCGATTCTCGCTACTTCGGCACTTGGTGCAGCAGCCTACATGACCTCTGGCGACACAGTGATGCAGTTTAAAGCGGTCGTTGCACCGATGCTTATCGCTGCCGTGGGTATCGTTCTATCGATTATCGGTATCTTCTCGGTAAAGACCAAGGAGAACGCCTCGATGAAAAACCTGCTCAACTCGCTTGCTGTCGGCACCAACCTCAGCTCGGTGCTGATCGTAGGAGCTACATTCCTGGTGCTCTGGGCTCTCGGACTCAACAACTGGGTAAACATATCGCTTGCCGTAGTTGTCGGTCTGCTGGTCGGCATCGTGATTGGTCGTGCTACTGAATATTACACTTCTCAATCTTATCGTCCTACCCAGAAACTGTCGAAGAGCGGTGAAACAGGTCCCGCTACGGTTATTATCTCGGGTATCGGTCTCGGCATGGTATCGACTGCAATCCCCGTCATCGCTGTAGTTGCCGGTATCATCCTCTCCTACGCCCTCGCCGCCAACTGGGTGATGACCGACGTAAGCCACGGTCTCTACGGTATCGGTATCGCCGCTGTCGGCATGCTCTCTACACTCGGCATCACACTTGCAACTGACGCTTACGGTCCTATCGCTGACAACGCCGGCGGTAACGCTGAGATGAGCGGTCTCGGCAAGGAAGTGCGCCGCCGCACCGACGCTCTCGACTCGCTCGGCAATACGACCGCCGCTACCGGTAAAGGTTTCGCAATCGGATCGGCAGCTCTCACCGGTCTTGCCCTTCTCGCTTCTTACATTGAGGAAATCCGCATCGGTCTCGAACGTATCGGCAACACCCTCCTTCAGGTAGGCACATCCATCGACCCCGTTACCGGTGCTGAAATGCCTATTAACGTTCCTATTCACGAAGCATCGTTTACCGACTTCATGGTTGCCTACAATGTCAATCTGATGAATCCCGTGGTTCTCGCAGGTATGTTCATCGGCGCCATGATGGCATTCCTTTTCTGCGGTCTGACAATGAACGCCGTAGGTCGTGCAGCCGCTCACATGGTTGAGGAAGTGCGTCGTCAGTTCCATGAAATCAAAGGTATCCTCACCGGCGAAGCCGAGCCCGACTATGCTCGTTGCGTACAGATTTCGACCCGTGGCGCACAGCGTGAAATGGTGTTCCCCTCTCTGCTTGCAATCGCAGTTCCTATCATCACCGGTCTCCTCTTCGGCGTTCCGGGTGTAATCGGTCTGCTCATCGGAGGTCTCTCGGCTGGTTTCGTCCTCGCTGTATTCATGGCTAACGCCGGCGGTGCATGGGACAACGCCAAGAAATATGTCGAAGAGGGTAACTTTGGAGGCAAAGGCAGTGACGTGCATAAGGCTACTGTCGTAGGTGACACAGTAGGTGACCCCTTCAAAGACACATCCGGTCCCAGCCTTAACATTCTCATCAAGCTGATGTCAATGGTGGCTATCGTGATGGCTGGTCTGACTGTAAGCTGGAGTCTTTTCTGATAGGAAATACATAACCCGCATAAAAAGCGGCAGGACATCCCTAATACACATGATGTCCTGCCGCTTTTATATTATTTTTATATTATAATGAAAACCGGTTACCTCAGCGCGGCTGCACAAACTGCCAGTGATCAAACTGCATGAGTTCCTGACCGTCGCCGTCAAAGACAAAGTAAAGGTCATGCACCCCGTCGCGCTGCTTTATGGCGCACTGCTTCTCAGTCCATTCGCTCCCCGACAAAGCATCGATAACGCCAATAAGTTCTCCGTTGACCGCGTCAAGACGCACCTGAATTGACGAACCCGCCTTACCATTCCTGACACATGCTGAAAACGAAGCCGCACCGTCGCCGAAATTCACCTCCCGCACCTTTATGTAATCACCTTTTTCAATATTATCCACATAGACAGTGTATATATCATCATAACCGATGCCTATACCCTCTTCCCATGCTATAGTCTCAGCTTGCTGACGCACAAACGGATTCAACGGACTGACGCTCTTCAGGACTCCGCGCTTGTCATGATGGATATAGGGGATCGAACCGTCGGAATTGAAATCAAACGGCACCACGCTTGCCGTACGGCGGCGACTGTGTGCCTCAGGCAGTCCCTCGTCCATATAGAAGAAATACCACTGACCTTTATACTCGCACATACCGGTGTGGTTGCCCATGCCTCCATGCTCGAAGGCGCGCATTATCACTCCGCCGTAGTTCCATGGACCAAGCGGACTGTCTGACCACGCCCAATAGGTATCCTCAGGACAATGCGCAGCATAAGCAAGATAATACTTGTCACCGCGTTTTGTCAGCCACGGAGCTTCCTCATAATCATCACCAAATGCATCCTTATCCTTTATTTCAAATACCTTTATATCTCCGTCATAGCTTATCATATCCTCGTTGAGTCTGACAGCATAGAGAGCGTTGTTGCCCCAATACAGATAGGCTTGCCCGTCATCATCGATAAATACCGTCGGGTCGATATCCTCCCATCCGTGACCGCTATAATTGGTATCCTCGGCATAAATCAGTTGATTTTTACCGCCCAAAGGGTTGACAAACGGACCATAGGGAGAGTCGGACACCAGCACCGGGACACCGCTCGTAGAAGGATAGAAATAATACTTACCGTTGCGATAAGCGACCTGAGACGCGTTGGCATTCTCGTGCTCGCCAAAGAGCGAGATATTGAATATCGGCGCGTGATGGGTCCAGTTGACCATATCAGTAGTGGTAAAACATAGATAGTCTTTCATGACAAATCGCTCAGGAGTTGCCTCCCATTCATCATGTCCCGTATACAGATACAAGGTATCACCTACGACAAGAGGTGCCGGGTCGGCTGTAAATTCTGTCTGCGATACAGGATTCTGACCGCTCAGTCCCAATGCCGTCAACATAATGACCGCCGACAACGCCTGCCGGCAACTGCAGTTATATTTTCTCTTCATAATTTCTCAGGATTATACTTTGTGTTAGAAATTCCTTCATGTGTCAATGTTACAGGCTCGATAGTTCCGTCGGGATTAAACCGCAGTTTCTCCACGCACACGTGTCGCCGGCAGTCGCCCCCGGGTGTCCCGTCAAGCGGATAACAGCCATCGTGAAAAAAAAGATACCACTCACCTTTAAACTCAATGACCGACGGGTGTATCGTAAAGCCGTGACGCGCCGGACCGGTAATGAGTCCCCCATAGGTCCACGGTCCGGTAATATCGGCGGCAATGGAATAGGCAAGCTGTTCAGGTTGCACTCCCGGAGCATCAGCAGCATATACATTATAATAAATGCCATCGCGTTTAAACAGCCATGGTCCTTCGGAATAATTACGCAGTCCGAGATGACGCACATCGCCGTCAAGCTCTATCATATTATCCTTAAGCTTAGCGATATAGCAGTCTCCGTTGCCCCATGCTATCCATGCCGTCCCGTCATCATCCACAAGCACGGTAGGATCTATATCGGCATTAGGGCGGTGAGAGTCGGGAGTCATCGAATCGGTAATCAGGGGTTCATCAGCAGCACGTGCGGGGACAAATGGTCCGAGCGGACTGTCACCCGTAGCGACATCAATCTTATGTTCTCCGTTGCGCACATCATCGAGAGTCACATAGAAGTAATAGCGTCCGTCTCTCTCGACCACCTGAGCTGCCCACGCCCCGTTAGGATTGGAATTATGGAAATCGGATGCCGCAAGTACCGGTCCGTGACACACCCAGTTCAACATGTCGTCGGAAGAATAAGCCACCCAGTGAGGCATTGTAAACCAACCGCCGGGAACAGCCATATCCTCTCCTACATATACATATATACGGTCACCCGTTACAAGCGCCGCGGGGTCGGCAGTAAAACGATCAGTAAAAATCGGATTAGTTCCGGGCTGATGGCGACGACCTATGCCTCTGATACTTAAATCGCCCACCTCTCCTCGACGCAACTGTAATGAATTGGTACAACCCGACGGATAGCCGTGCCCTATAATCCAGCGTCCGGGGATATATGGCAACGCATCTCCTTCATACAACAGATATCCGTTGTATTCTTCACAATCCGACCGGTCGGCGGTATCTGCCGACATCACATTCAATTCGAGTAACGAAATGACTCCGTCAAGCTTCTTCGAGAATGACGGCGTTGACTTTACTGTTACTTTATAGCGACGCGAATCAGTCACTTTAGGTCCTGCCGTTATACGGCATGTTTTATCATTTGACTGCGTGACCTCAGCAAAAATTGATTCGCTTCCGGGATCGTAACCAATAGTCAGAGCGCCTGCGACAGCTCCGCGCTTACCCTCTTTACAGATCACAGCCTGCTCTGTGAGAAATGTGTTGAACTTTACGGTAAACGACAACTCAAATCCATCACGGTAATCTGCGAAAAACAACGGACTCCGGCTATCGACAGCGACCTCTCCACAGTCAAGCGTTATAACCGTGTCAGGACGCGACAGACCAAAGTCACGAAAGTCTCCGTTTACTACCCGGCGCTCAGCCGGCAGAGGATTTGCAACAGACGTAACTATCCAGGCAATCAGGACAATAAACGATATTACTTTTTTCATATCACAAAGTTAAATATATTACGATTACTTTTACCCTCCGATTACGAAATCGAACACATCTGAAACAATATTATATCGCCTGCTTCTCGGTTAACAGATATTTTCCACATTGACGTGACTGCAAAACACGCACGACATGTCTTTATTTACCAAAATTCAATTTTTCCTACATTATTTTTTGCAAAATGAACGCATATTTATTTATCTTTGCATTGTAATGACATCTAAACACCGATTATTATCAAAATTTTCCAAATATGAATAAACTATTGTATGTTATTTCAGCCGCTATGATATCCGGAACTCTTGCTTTCGGAGCTTCAGCAGCTGACTCACACCTGCAGAAAGAGCGCAGTCACCGCACGGTCAGAACAGCCGACCGCACAGTCACCACTCCTCCACCGGTGACAAAAGGGTTCCACAAACCACAGCAACGCCCTGCCGGGATGCTCGTCACCCCCAACCTTTTCAAGGGCTATCACGCACTACCTGACAGAGGTGCGAAAAAATCGGCTGCTGCAACGACAACAACCACCGTGCCACAACTCAACGGTTGTGTCATCTACAATACAACCTGGACTTCAGCTGCCAACAATGACGGACTCTATACCGTCGGCAACCCGACATCGACAATGCTGTTTCCGTTCAACAGCATCTCAGCCAACGGCGGCGGTGTAGAAATTGACGGAGTCTACTACGTAACCCACTATTACGATTTCTGGGACATGCTGTTTATCGATGTCGCTGCCTATAACATAGCCGACGGATCCGAGATAAGCATCTTCATCGGCGAGAACGACAATATAGCAGCCGATATCACCGTTGACCCCACGACGGGCAATGTCTACGCCATAACGTTCAACAGCGACATCACCGGCTACCAGCTGTCGCGCATGACTTACACGACCGACAAGGTTACATCAACCGCCATAGCTCAGCTGACAGGGGACTGGAACGCTCTTGCCTGCGACGCCAACGGACAGCTCTATGCCATCAGAAGCGAGGGTGTAGACTTCGGCGGCGGTTACCTGGTTACATCGTCATCACTTTGCAAGATTGACAAAACGACAGGCTCGGTGACCGAGATAGGCGAGACGGGACAACAGCCTCAATATCCTTCGTCGGCAACTATCGACACTGCCACGGGGCGCATGTACTGGAACGTATGCCCGCCCGACGGTCGCGGCATCCTGTGTGAGGTAGACCTCACGACCGGCGTCGCTACCGAACTGTTTGCCTACACCCACAACGACCAGATTACAGGCATGTACGTCAATCGTGCATCAGCTGACGAGAAAGCGCCTGCTGCCGTTACCGACCTCCGGGCAGTGTTCCCCGACGGCTCGCTTGACGGAACATTGACTTTTGAAGTTCCGGCTATGACGTTTGACGGCACTCCCGCTCACGGAGACCTCACATTTGAAATCCTCGCTAACGACGACAAGATCGATGAGGGCACCACCTCTTTCGGTTCTAAAGTAACTCGCCGCGTGTCACTTGACAGCCCGGGCGATTACACTTTCACTGTTACGGTAAGAAATGCAGCCGGCAGAAGTCCCCTCGCACAGACATCTCTCTACGTAGGTCACGGTGTACCGTCACGCCCGACAGCGACACTGTCCTATGCCAACGGAACGATGTCACTCAGGTGGTCAGCCGTAAAAACTACCGTTGACGGCGGATATATCGACCCTGCCGAAGTGACTTACTCTGTCACCCGATTCCCCGGCAACGTGACTGTCGCTTCCTATATCCCCGAAACGACATTCAGTGAGACTATCGAAGCTCCGAGAGCGCTCACCGACTACTATTATCAGATCGTAGCACACAACGGCTTGTCAACATCGGCTGTCGCCAAGTCCAATATAATCACTCTCGGCAGTATCATACCGCCCTACTCCAACACGTTTGACCTGCCGTCGTCAACGGCAGGGTTCACCATCATCGACGGCAACAAAGATGACAAGTCATGGGAATACAACGACCACACCATGAGGGTATCATATAATACCGCACGTGCAATGGATGACTGGCTTGTAACTCCTTCGTTCTATCTCGAAGCCGGCAAGAGCTACACTGTGAGCTTCAGCGCATGGGCTTACGATCCTTCCTATCCCGAACGCGTCGAGGCGAAATGGGGTAACGGCGCGACCGTCGACGCTCTTGACAAGGTTCTCGTCAACCCCACGGTTGTCAACGTCAGGCTGACAGCTCCTTTAAAGCTTACCGGATATATTACACCTGAAACCGACGGCATATACTACATAGGTATTCACGGTATCTCCGATGCTGACCGTTTCTATCTTAACATCGACGACCTGACCGTCTCTGCCGGCACACCGACTACGATTCCCGGCGTTGCCACCGATCTGACTGTTACCGCCGCTACCGACGGCAGTAACTCGGCTACGATATCGTTCCGGGCTCCGGCAACCGACATAACCGGCAACCCGCTCAACAATCTGACTCGCGTAGACGTGACTCGCTCCGACGAACTCGTAAAAAGGTTTGACAATCCGACACCCGGAGAGTCGCTGTCATTTGATGACACAGTCAACACTCCCGGCATGTACACCTATACCGTACAGGGCTTCAACGATGCCGGAGAGGGTCGCCCGACAAGCGTATCGGCATTTGTCGGCGTGGACGCTCCCTCAACACCACTCAACGTAACAATCACCGAAACCTCTGACCCGGGCGTGGTAACCGTTTCATGGGATGCCGTTGTAACCGGCGAACGCGGTAATCCGATCAACCCGGCTCTTGTCTCCTATTATGTAGCCCGGAACAACGGACTCTGGTGGGATCCCATTACCGAAAAGAGCAACTCGACATCGGTAACATTCCGTGCTGTTGCCGAGGGTGAACAGGAGTTTGTTCAGTTTGCCGTCTTTGCTGAAACGTTGGGTGGTTCATCAGTCGCACTTACCCCTGTGATAGCTGCCGGAACTCCCTACGGAACAATCGCCGAAAGCTTCCCTGACGGTATCCCCACCTATCCCTGGAGCGTGGGATTCACCGAAAAGAGCGGCGAGTGGGGTGTATACGATGACCCGTCGTTCGAAGACTTCACATCACAGGATGCCGACAATGGCTACGCCGCTATGGAAGCTTCAGAATATGGCTCGACATCGGGACTCATCAGCGCCAAGTTCCGTCTTGAAAACATGACAACTCCGGCAATCGGATTCCACACGTTCAACATCGTCGGTTCAAATGGTGCACCCGACATCAACGATCTCGATGTCTATATTACCGAAGCGGGTAGTGACGACTGGACTCTCCTCAGCCACAACGTCATCCATCAGCTTGGCGATGGCAAACGCGGATGGCAGTCTGTAATCGTCCCCCTTAACGGCTACACGGGCAAAACACTCCAGGTTAGATTCCAGGCAACGGCAAACGAATATGTCTATACGCTGATTGATAATATTTTCATCGGCAACATACCGGCACTTGACGTAGCTGTGCGCTCTATCTCAGCTCCGGCTAATGTCATGTGCGGAGACAGCTATCAAATAAATGTACTGACCTATAACGCCGGGACGTCAGCAGCCTCCGACATCACCGTAACGCTCTACGCCGGAAACAGTGCCGTTGATACCAAGGTCTTAGCCGACCTCGCAAGCGGAGCGACAGAAACTGTCACATTTGACCGCACGATGAGCGCTCTCGCTGACACTCCGATCGACTATCACGCCACCGTGACAATGAATGTGGATGAAAACACCGACAACAACGTGTCGTCAACCATTACCGTCACCCCCATGCAGTCTAATCTTCCCGCAGCAACCGGACTGACCGGAAAGGTGACAGCCGAGGGAATTGAGCTGAAGTGGGATGAACCTGATCTCGACTCGCTCCCCGCTGCCGAGGGAACGACCGACTTTGAAGATGGCGAGTCATTTGCTCATGAATATGCCGGTTGGACGTTTGTCGACGGCGACATGGTTGCCGTAGGAGGATTCCAGGGCACCGGAATACCCGGTATAACGACCGGCGAAACCACCGCTTCGTTCTTTGTGTTTGACGCAGGACTGAATCCATTCAACACCAACGAGACATTTGACGCTTACAGCGGCACAAAATACCTTGCGTCACTCTTCCGATATGATGATGGGGTCACCGACGACTGGGCTATATCACCCGAACTTGACGGGATCCCGCAGACCATTACCTTTGTGGCTCGCAGCTACAGCAGCGCTTATCCCGAAAAGATCGAGACTTATTACAGTACCGGCAGCACCGATCCAGCCGATTTCATCAAGACCGGTCCCACTATCGACCCGGTTGCCGAGGCATGGACACGATACAGCTTCACCATCCCTGCCGGAGCACGTCGTTTTGCAGTACGCAGTTGTGCCAAAGGCGGTTTCATGCTGATGCTCGATGACTTCACCTTTGCCTCTCAAGGCAATGTAGGAGAAATCTCCCTCAAAGGATACGACGTTTACCGCGACGGCGAGTTGCTCAATTCCACGCCATGTGCTGAGACAACGTTTACCGACACCACTCTGTCATTAGGACAACACAGCTACACGGTAGTAACCGTTTATGACAGCGGCATATCAGCACCTTCACAACCGTTTGAACTCAATTACTCAAGCGTCGAGACTACCGGTACCGACAAGATAACGGTAACCACAGGACATGGAACGGTCACCGTGACCGGTGCTGAAGGACTGACAGTTAATATTATTGCTGCCGACGGCAAGACAGTCCACTCTTCAGTGGCACCGGAGACACTTACGGTCAAACTCGTTCCCGGACTCTACATAGTCACCACAACCGGAGTCCGCCACAAAGCCGTCATCAAGTAACCGATCCTCCCCCGATATCAAAAAAACGAGACTGTCTAACAAGTTTAGACAGTCTCGTTTTCTCATATTATCAAGCTAAAAAGCAGAATGTAACCTAAAAATGGAAGCTCGGCTGTTTCTTAGATAATTTTAAAAATATTTTCTACCATCATCATTTTTTAGATTCACAGTATTGCTTTTGACTATAGTTTGAGCTGACGCGACTTAATAAAGGCGTTTAAACGTGTCAGTGGGTTTATTATCCATCTACTCACCGAGATTTTAGCGAATAGAAACAATCCCAAAGTTACCGAAATTGAAATTATGATAATGCTTAATATATCACACGAAATTAAACGGCTATCTATAAAATTGTGTGAAATCTGTTCCACAATAAAAGAATGAAATAGATATATAGTCAATGTCTCTGTACCAATAAGTGCAAATAATCTATTGATTGGAAAATATTTAAATATCAATAGTGATATAGCCATTCCAACTATCATACTGCTAATGCGAGTTAGAACATTATAGCCATTGCTATAACAGTAACTACCATAGAACGGACATTGACATTGATGAGATTTTATTGCAAACAAAGTATATAAAACACCAAATATCAGCAATATACCCCCCCCAAGCATTTTACGCGGAAGCACTAGCTCATGAGAACTCCTACGATAATCATTCAAAATTGCACCCACCACAAAGAAAGGGAAGAAATAGAAAGTTCTTTGAAATGAAAACTCCGTACTCATGGGTACGAATCCCACAATAATCGCTAATAGAATACCTTAATTTTTAATAATATTCCAATGCCCTGTCTTGTCACTTCCTTCTCGTTTTATCAAACCTAATTGACGGAGAACCATAGTTGTACGTTTTGCAGTTTTATCTGTTACAGATAATCGTTCTGCAATTTCTCTGTGCGTAATTTGCTGATTGTCTTTAATTAGATTTATGACTTGCTGTTGAGTAGCAGTAAGATTTACAGGGACATTTACAGGGACATTTACAGGGACATTTACAGGGACATCGGCTTCTTCTGTCTTTCGCTGGATGGCTGATTTGAGGGGGAAAGAGACGGTGGCGACGGTACGGTCGCTTTCAATGGTGGGGCGTGTGCCTGTCAGAGTTTCCCAGCTTGCAAGTTTGTTCATGCCGTATCCGGCGTTTTCAGCGATGCCGACGAAGCGGAATAGTTTGGCGATGGTTGGGTTGCGAAGTTTGGAGTATATCTTTC
>CAYTWG010000030.1:0-28891 GCA_964442005.1 uncultured Bacteroides sp.
CAGGGCGAAGGTGATAAAGGTTCGATGAAAATTGCTACCTTTGCAGACGAATTGAATGAAGAGGTAAATAAAATGATTAACCAATAACCGTTAATGGATAAAAAACCACAAAATCAGGGCGGACCTCAGCGTCCGTTCAACAACGCTCAACAGCAGCGCACCCCCTCGCAGGCACCGGGTAGACGTCCAGCTACAGGAGGCATGCAGCCACAGCCGCAGCAGCGCCGCGGCGGTCCCAATGCAAAGGACAAAGACATGCATGCTATCAATGAACGCATCCGAGCTAAGGAAGTGCGTCTTGTTGGCGATAATGTCGAAAACGGTATTTATTCAATTCACGAGGCTATGCGTCTCGCCGATGAACTTGAACTCGACCTGATTGAGATTTCTCCTAATGCCGTTCCGCCGGTATGCAAGATTCTGGACTATCAGAAATTCCTGTATCAGCAGAAGAAACGTCAGAAAGAGCAGAAAGCAAAGCAGGCTAAAGTGGTTGTGAAAGAGATCCGGTTCGGACCTCAGACCGATGACCACGATTATAACTTCAAGCTTAAGCATGCCATCAGCTTCCTTCAGGAAGGCTCAAAGGTTAAGGCTTATGTGTTTTTCAAAGGTCGCTCAATCCTGTTTAAGGAGCAGGGTGAGGTATTGCTCCTGAGATTTGCCAATGATCTTGAGGATTACGGCAAGGTGGAGCAGATGCCGGTGCTTGAAGGTAAGCGCATGATTATAATGATCACGCCTAAGAAAAAATAAAAAAAACAATAATTGCCCGTGACGCCACGTGTTGACGACCGGGGCAGCGTAAAATAACTCGAATTAATAATTTTAAAAAAGAAAAAATGCCCAAGATTAAAACTAATTCCGGTGCCAAAAAGAGGTTCGCCCTTACCGGATCAGGAAAAATCAAAAGAAAACATGCTTTCAAAAGTCACATTCTGACTAAAAAGACCAAGAAGCAAAAAAGAAACCTTACCCATTTCGGCACTGTAGCCAAGGTGGACGAAGCCAATGTAAAGGCATTACTTGGCCTCAAGTAAATTTAGTTTCAAGTTTTTTTAATTCGTGATTTTATAATTTTTATTAACCGAATGAACAGCAAACAAGAGCTTTAGCCGCTGTCATTCAAAATTATCAGTAAAATGCCAAGATCAGTAAACCACGTAGCTTCAAGAGCTCGCAGAAAAAAAATCTTAAAATTAACAAGAGGTTACTACGGATGCCGTCGTAACGTGTGGACCGTTGCTAAGAACACTTGGGAAAAAGGTTTGACTTATGCTTACCGTGACCGCAAGGATAAAAAACGCAACTTCCGTGCGCTCTGGATCCAGCGTATCAATGCAGCCGCTCGTCTTGAAGATCTTTCTTACTCTAAGTTGATGGGTCTTATCCACAAGTCGGGTATCGAGATCAACCGTAAGGTCCTCGCAGATCTCGCACTTAACAATCCCGCCGCTTTCAAGGCAATTGTTGAGAAGGTGAAAAACGCCTGATATCCCTTCCGTAAGTAAGAGATAAAAAACAAAGAAGAGGTTACGCCATCTAAGGCAATAACCTCTTCTTTTTTATGTATGTAAATTCCGGAATTTCAGCGAAGATAGGGATTGTAGCGCTTTTCGGCGCCGATAGTTGTTGAGCCTGCATGACCGGGATAAACTGTTGTGTCATCAGGCAGAGTCATCAGGCGAGTGTTGATTGCGTTGATGAGAGTAGGGTAGTCTCCTCCGGGGAGATCGGTGCGGCCGATGCCGCCTGCAAACAAGGAGTCACCCGATACGACAAAGCCTGATTGCGGCGCGTATAGCGCGATTCCGCCGGGTGTATGCCCCGGTACGTGTATCACGTCCAGCGGCTCGTTACCGAGCATGAGCCGGTCACCGTGTCCCAGTTCCGTGTTAATGACAACGTCATCAACGTTGACAGGCAGATGAAACATTGCCACTTGCTGTTTCACGCGGTCGGCAAGAGGTCGGTCGGCAGGATGAGCCGACACTCCGACACCGTATTTTTCCGTCACATATTTGTCGCCCATTATATGGTCGACATGTAGATGTGTGTTTATAAGATATTTAATTTTTAAGTTGTTGTCGGCAATGAATTTGTCGAGCGTAAGTCGTTCCCGATCGTTCATCATACCGGGATCGATGATTGCCGCTTCACGTGAGGCAGAGTCCCATACCACGTAGGTTGTCTCGCCAAACATGTTAAATTCAAATCCTTTTATTTTCATAGTCGTTTAGTTCAGATTTTTGACCGGTCATATTGTTAGACTGGTATGTAAAGCAGTTTTTTTGTCTCAAAGAAAGGTTCGGAGAAATAGCACGGCAGGTCATAGTCCATCACGTCGGCGCGTGTTTTCCTGATTTCTTCCTTCAGGTCTCCTCCCTTTAGCACGATTAGTCCGTTACCGTAGGCATTACGGTTGGTACGTGAGATGTTTCGGCGCACGAGGGGCAGTAACTGGTCAAGAGTCATCACGGCACGGCTCACCACAAAGTCGTATTTGGCATGGCACTCGCCTATGTCGCCGTGCTGAAACGTCACGTTGTCAAGCCCGATCGCTTCGGCGATGTTCTGTGCAACCTTGATTTTTTTTCCAATACGGTCGATCAGATGGAACTTACAGTCGGGAAACATTATAGCGAGAGGTATTCCGGGAAATCCACCTCCGGTCCCCATGTCGAGAAATGTCGTTCCGGCAACCGGTGTCATGAATTTGGCGATTGCGAGAGAGTGCAGGATATGGTTCACATACAGGTTGTCGATATCCTTGCGTGAAATGACATTGATACGTGCGTTCCACTCGGGATACAGTTCGCCGAGCATTCTAAACTGTTCTTTCTGGCGGTCAGTCAGCGATGGAAAATATTTTTCTATTACTTCAGTCATGAATATTAAGAGATGTGTCGGCTGCTATAGCCGGTGTTCATATAACTAAACAATCCTTACCGGCGCTAAAGTTGCGACAGGAAGGAACTTTGATGTGCAAATTTAAGATTTTTTTAAAAAATATCGCATTATAATTAGGACAATTCAAGAATTATATTGTTATTTGTATATATGTAACATTTTAAGGACTCCTATAGCGGATCCGTCATAAAGGAAATAATTATTATGGTAAAAATAGGAAAATGGAATGTGCTTACGGTTAAGAAGCTTGTTGACTTCGGCGTCTATCTTGACGGTGGCGACGATGTGGAAATTCTTCTTCCGGCACGATATATAAGTGAGCCGCTCAACCCGGGCGATGAGATTAACGTTTTTGTTTACACTGACTCCGAGGACCGGTTGATCGCCACTACCGAGCATCCTTTTGCCGAGGTAGGCGAATTTGCTTTCCTTCAGGTCGTTCAGGTCAATAAAGTCGGCGCCTTTCTTGATTGGGGGCTTGCCAAGGATCTTCTTGTACCGTTCCGTGAGCAGAAGAGCATGATGCGTCAGGGGGGCATTTATCCTGTGTATGTCTATCTTGACGATGCATCCAAGCGCGTCGTAGCTTCCGGTAAAATAGAGAAGTTTATGGGTAATACGCTTCCGCGATATCGACGTGGCGATGCTGTAAAAGCTTTGGTATTGCGTCGTGAAGAACCGGGATATAAAGTGGTGGTTGACAATCTTTTTAGTGGTATGTTATATCATAACGAGCTGTTCCGCGAAATAGTTATAGGCGAGACGGTCGACGCCTATGTCAAGACAGTGCGTCCCGACGGCAAGATTGATCTTACATTAGCCGACCGTTGTGAACAGCGTGTCAGCGAGCTTGCCGAGGAGGTGTATGACTATATTGTCAGGCAAGGAGGCAGAATCGGCGTGACCGACAAGTCGTCGCCCGAGGAGATCAAGGCTGTGTTCAGTTGCAGCAAGAAAGATTTTAAAAAGGCGTTAGGACTGCTGTATAAAAATCATCGTATCGTTATCGGCGATGATGGTATTGAACTGGTGACCGGTAAATAGTCGGCATGACCGGCATTAGCCGACTGACTTTTGTGTCAAAGGTCTAAATGTTGTGAAAAACGGCATTAAAAGAGTGCCATTAGTCTTTTTTAGGCATCAGTATTATTAAAAAATCAAAAATTTTTAGCATCTTTGCAGACCCGAAGTGTGTTTTTACGTCACTTTGGGTCTGTCGTTCTGTCATGCGGTCATGTGTGGCGTAGCGAAATTAACAATATAAACCATGATACGAGGAGACTGTAACTGGTAACAGGCAGTCTTTCCGTAATAAAATATAGCTAAAATCAGATGCAGTTTTCAGCCAGTCAGATTGCAAGTTTAGTCAATGGTACGGTAGAGGGTGACGGTGATGTGACCGTGAGCACCTTCGCCAAGATAGAGGAAGGGCATCCCGGCGCTATCTCATTTCTTGCCAACCCCAAATATACTCATTACATTTACGATACACGCTCGTCGATAGTACTCGTGCGACGTGATTTTGCCGCTGAGCATCCCGTCAGCGCGACCCTTATACGTGTCGATGATCCGTATGCCACGGTAGCGATGCTTCTTGACATGGTTTCAAAGATGGTCAATGTATTGCCTACCGGTGTCGAGCAACCGAGCTATGTCGCTGATGGCGTCCAACTGCCGACGGATGTTTATGTAGGAGCTTTTGCCTATATCGGTCGCGGTGTGCGTCTTGGTAAGGGCGTTAAGATTTTCCCTCAGGCGTATGTCGGAGATGGTGTTGAGATCGGCGATGACACGGTGCTTTATCCTGGAGTCAAGATTTACAAGGGTTGCCGTATCGGTGCGCGGTGTATAATTCATGCAGGAGCTGTTATTGGAGCCGATGGGTTTGGATTTGCGCCTGTTGACGGACATTACAATAAGATTCCGCAACTTGGTAATGTAGAGATTGCCGATGACGTTGAAATCGGTGCAAATACGACAGTTGACCGTGCGACAATGGGAAGCACCCGTGTAGGACACGGCGTGAAGCTCGATAATCTGATTCAGGTAGCCCACAACTGCGAGATCGGTGCCGACACGGTTATTGCCGCTCAAACCGGTGTCGCCGGTTCCACGAAGATAGGCAGTCATTGCATGATCGGAGGTCAGGTGGGATTTGCCGGACATATAAATATCGGTGACAACGTGTCGATAGGAGCTCAATCGGGCATCCCCGGTAACGTACCGTCAGGCAGTACATTGATGGGTTATCCCGCTGTTGACGCGCGCGACTTCATGCGTCAGGCTGTCTACATTAAAAATCTCGGCAAGCTCAACGACCGGGTATCAAAACTTGAAAAAAATAAAAATTAAAAATAGATAAACAACAATGAAGCAGATCACGTTGAAGGGTGAGTTCTCTGTCAAAGGCAAGGGACTCCATTCGGGTAAGGAAATAGAGGCGGTGTTTGTGCCCGCTCCTGAAAATCATGGTTATAAGTTCCAGCGAGTAGACCTCGAGGGTGAACCTGTAATCGACGCGCTTGCCGAGAATGTAACCGAGACTACCCGCGGAACAGTAATAAGCCGCGGTGATGTGAAGATAAGCACAATCGAGCATGCTCTTTCCGCTCTCTATGCAGCCGGAATAGATAACTGTCTTGTCAAGCTTGACGGTCCGGAGATGCCTATCCTTGATGGTAGCGCCCTTGAATATTGCGAGAAAATTGCAGAAACAGGTACTGTTGAGCAGAATGCCGATAAGGATTTCTACATTGTGAAACAGAAGATAGAGGTTCACGATGACAGCACCGGCTCATCGATTGTCGTGCTTCCCGATGATGATTTTTCTATCGATGTGATGGTAGAATTTAATTCACCGGTTCTTAACAATCAGTTTGCCACGCTTGACAATCTGTCAGACTTCCCCAAAGAGGTCAGCGCGAGCCGCACATTTGTATTCGTTCGTGAGATTGAGCCCCTTCTTAAAGCAAATCTTATCAAGGGCGGCGACCTTGATAACGCAATTGTGATCTATGACAGCCCGCTGCCTCAGAGCGAGCTTGACCGTCTTGCCGACATGATGAACGTTCCTCACAAAGAGGTACATGAGTTTGGCTATATCAACGACCGTCCTCTGACATCGGAAAACGAGCCTGCCCGTCACAAACTGATGGACGTGCTCGGTGACCTTGCACTTATCGGTCGTCCCTTGAAAGGAAAAATCATTGCCAATCGTCCGGGTCACTCGCTCAACACTGCGCTGTCAAAGAAGATACGCCGTGAGATAAAGCGTCAGGACATCCAGGCTCCGCTCTACAATCCCTCACAGGAACCGCTGATGGACATCAACCGCATCCGTCAGCTTCTCCCTCACCGTTATCCGTTTGCAATGGTCGACAAGATCATCGATAAGGGTGAGAATTATATCGTAGGTGTGAAGAACGTTACTATTGACGAGCCTTTCTTCCAGGGACACTTCCCTCAAGAACCTGTTATGCCCGGAGTGCTTCATATCGAGGCTATGGCTCAGACCGGCGGACTCCTTGTGCTTGACACGGTTGATGATCCCGAGCGTTATTCGACCTATTTCATGAAAATAGATAATGTCAAGTTCCGTCAGAAAGTTGTTCCCGGTGATACTCTCATCTTCCACGTTTCATTCATGACACCTATGCGTCGCGGTTGTGCCATGATGAAGGGTTATGCATTTGTCGGTGAGAAGATTGTTACCGAGTGTGAATTCATGGCTCAGATCGTAAAGAATAAATAAGCATACAGCTAATCTCGTAGCCTAAATTTTCATATATACAAGTACGTCTCACAAAATTGTCTTAATAAAATGAAACAACCGTTAGCTTATATACATCCCGCTGCCAAGATAGCCCCTAGCGTGGTAATAGATCCGTTTGTGACTATCGATCAGAATGTTGAGATCGGTGAGGGCACACGCATCGGAAGCAATGTTACCATAATGGAAGGTGCCCGCATTGGTAAGAACTGTACGATTTTTCCCGGTGCTGTCATATCGGGTATTCCTCAGGACCTGAAATTCCGCGGAGAGGATACTGTCGCTATTATCGGTGACAACACCACAATACGTGAATGTGTAACGGTCAACCGTGGCACGGCTGCAAAGGGAAAGACCGTTGTTGGCAGCAACTGTTTGATTATGGCTTATTCTCATATCGCTCATGACTGTATGGTCGGTGATAATGTGATTATCTCCAATGCAACCCAGATAGCCGGTGAGGTCGTTGTCGACAATTACGCTGTAATCGGAGGTGGAACACTCATTCATCAGTTCTGTCATCTGGGTTCTCATGTGATGATTCAGGGTGGATCGTTGATTAATAAGGATATTCCTCCGTTTGTGAAAGCAGGACGCGAACCTATCTCGTATGAGGGTATCAATTCCATCGGTCTGCGTCGCCGTAATTTCACTAACGAACAGATTAATCAGATCCAGGAAATTTATCGTTACCTCTATCTGTCGCGTCTGAATGTTTCTGATGCAGTGGAGCGTATTGAGGCTGAACTTCCTGCCACCAAAGAGCGTGATGAGATCATCCTCTTTATCCGCAACTCCAAGCGCGGCATCATCCGCGGTTACGAGTGGCGTTGATACTTCCTCTCTGACGCATATTTTTATATTATAATACAAGGAGTTGTGCGATATCATCGCACAACTCCTTGTATTATAATAATCTCAATGGAAACGCACAGTCTTAGTGGTTTCGATAGTATGAGCCTTTAGGTGTGGAGGATACAAAAATCTGCACGAATATATTGGTGATTTCCACAAAAATCCGCACTAAAGTTGTATTCGATGTCTTTCTAATTAGAAAAATTTGGTGAATCGCTTCCGCGATGTATCAATCAGATTGAGTCGGTCAATCCGAGCGGATCAAAATCGGGGGAGGGGATGTACTCGGGATGGTGGGCAAGATGTCGGATGTCGCTGAGACGACGGCGCAGACCGGTCACCATCAGCATGTTTTCCGGGCTTCCGTTAATCTGATAGGTGTGTTCGATGTAGTGAGTGCAGAAAGTCACGACATCCTCATACATTCCGAGTCGCAGCATCGTTGCCGCGATAATCGCTATCGACGGGAGGTCATAAGTGACCTGCTGCTGTTGTTGCTGTTGAGCTGAGAAGAAGTCCCATACATCTTTTATGCGTCCCTCGAGATAGAGTTCTCTCAAATAGATGGCAGCAGCCTCTCTGATACCATATTTCTTATTATACGTGTCGAGAAACAGCAACGCCTTGTCATGTGCTCCCATTATAGCCCAGTTCTCTACACGCTGCACAAGTGTTGTTTCCGATTCCTTCTCGCCGGCAAGGGAATAATAGCGTTCGACGTGGGGTCTAGCCGCCTGAGTATCGAGTTCAATCATTTCCTGAAGGGCGAGCAGGTCACACGGGTCATTGGCAAGTTCCTGTTCCCACATCATTTCAGCCATGTCAGGCTTGCCCTGAAGTATAAAAGCCACGGCGAGATTACGTTTCGCCGCAAAGTGCGCCGGGACCATGGTTATAACCTTCTGGAGCAGAGTGATTGCTCGCTCGATGTTCTCTCGGCGGTCAAGCAATAGAGATGCTTCAAGAAACATAAGCTCCACGTCATCGGGTTTTATGGCTTTGGCATACTCGAGTGCATTGACAGCATCATCCATCTTGCCGACCTCGGCATAGGTCTCTGCGAGTTGCGCCCAATTGTCGTAGTTGAACGGATCTATGTCGGTGAGTTGTTCAAACAAGTTGAGCGAAATATCGCGGTGAGAGTAGTTAAGCAATCGTGCGGCTTCATACATCAGTGTATCGGGGTATTTGCAACGTGCTTTTACCTTCTCAATATTTGCAATAAGCCAGTCCTCTTTCTCAAGTACTTCGATAAGATTAACCAATTGAATGATGTCTTCATCGTCGTTAAATGTGTATTCCTCTATCAGCCGGTCGAGACTTGTTTCAATCTCGTCAGACGACAGGCGGGAGTTACGCAGACGCAACATTTCCCACAACACTCCATGGCGCGATGTATTGTCGTTAAGAAAGTCCTCAAGCGATGACACGTTGAACGTGTCGAGAAGGAGCCCCATACGTACTCTTAGTGCATCGCTCTCGGGATATAAGCGTCTTCCAAGAAATAAGGCGCTGACTCTAACGTAGTTATCAGCTATATCGCCGGCATAGTCAAACACGTCAAGCAACTCGTCCTCCTCATAGAACATTGTGTCGGGATCGGTCGACAGTTCGTTGCGGAAGCGTTGATATAGTGTTTCAAGTTGGTCGTTGCTGCCAGCCATCTTTTATTTTTTCTGCTCTTTTTCCCAGCTGTCTTTAAGTGCGATAGTACGGTTAAAGACGAGTTTTTCAGGGGTAGAGTCATAGTCGGGTGTGAAATATCCGATACGTTGGAACTGGAATTTGGTACCTCGTGTTGCGTTTTCGGCAATGAACGGTTCCACTTTAACACCTTCTACGACTTTGAGCGATTCGGGGTTAAGCATTTCGCGGAAATCGCGCTCGGTCTCGGCAGCCGGATTCTCGACATTGAAAAGACGGTCATACATTCTTACTGTCGCGTCGACAGCATGAGGAGCCGATACCCAGTGAAGAGTTCCTTTAACTTTACGTGCGCTTCCGGGAAGACCACTGCGGGTATCGGGATCGTATGTGCAGTATATCTCTTCAATATTTCCGTCGGCATCTTTCTTGACGCCGGTACATTTGATGATGTAGGCGCCTTTGAGACGAACCTCGCAGTCAGGAGCGAGACGGAAATATTTCTTAGGCGGATTTTCCATAAAGTCATCGCGCTCGATGTATATCTCGCGTGAGAAAGGCATCGAGTGAGTACCGCTTTCGGGATCTTCCGGATTATTTTCCATCTCTACTGTTTCGACCTGTCCCTCCGGATAATTGGTCAGGATGACTTTGACCGGATTGATGACAGCCATGGCGCGTGTTGCGTGGCGGTTGAGGTCCTCGCGTACGGCGTGCTCAAGAAGCGACACGCTGTTAAGCGCTTCATATTTGGTGTATCCTATGGTATCGATGAAGTTGCGGATTGACGCCGGGGTATAACCGCGACGGCGCATACCGGAAATGGTCGGCATACGGGGGTCATCCCAACCGGCTACGAGACCTTCTTTAACAAGCTGGAGGAGCTTGCGTTTACTCATCACTGTGTAGGTGAGATTGAGACGGTTGAACTCAATCTGGCGGGGGCGGTAACTCTCGTCAGCGAGTTCATCGACAAAATAGTCATAGAGGGGGCGGTGAGGCACAAACTCGAGGGTGCATATAGAGTGGGTCACGCCTTCGAAATAGTCGCTCTGTCCGTGTGCGAAGTCATACATGGGATAGACCTTCCATGTAGTACCGGTACGATGATGGGGGTGATTGATGATACGGTACATGATGGGATCACGGAAGTGCATGTTGCTTGAAGCCATGTCAATCTTGGCACGGAGTACACGGCTACCCTCGGGAAACTCGCCGGCGTTCATGCGCTGGAACAGGTCGAGATTTTCCTCGGGAGTGCGGTCACGGTAGGGGCTGTTTGTACCGGGAGTGGTAGGAGTCCCCTTCTGTGCGGCAATTTCCTCCGACGTCTGGTCATCAACATATGCCTTGCCCTCCTTAATCAGTCGCACTGCAAGATCGTAAAGTTTGGGGAAATAGTCTGATGCATAATATTCACGGTCCCCCCAGTCAAAGCCGAGCCAGTGGATATCCTCGCGTATTGAATCAACATATTCCACGTCCTCCTTGACAGGATTTGTGTCATCAAATCTAAGGTTACATGTGCCTCCAAACTTTTCAGCAACGCCAAAATCCATGCATATAGCCTTGGCATGTCCGATGTGTAGATAACCGTTTGGCTCAGGTGGGAAACGTGTGTTGAGCCGTCCTCCGTTCTTGCCTGCTTTCAGGTCGTCAAACACTATCTGTTCTACAAAGTTCAGTCCTTTATTCTCAGGCGTTTCCTGTATGTTGTTATCAGCCATGACTTATGTGGATTTTGTTGGATTATTTATAGTTTTATTATTTCAGTTTATAATTGAATTACAAAATTACTAATTATTCCCGACCTGGCGCTCGTTACCTCTCTTTTTTTGCAGCTTTTTTATGTCATTGCGGTCTTTCGGCAAAAAAAGTGTGGCTATCTGTCGTGTTGTCACTCCCGCGTTGACGATTGCATGTCGACTTCAAGGATGTAGACGGGGCGGGGAGGTAGGGAGGAAACCTTTTCGCCGTCACCCTGACCTGACTCCTGGACGTAGATGTGGAGGATGCCGCGGTCGTTCCATAACCGGGTGTCGAGTGACGGTTCCCACGCGCCTACACTGAATGGCGTGACGTCATGGATTTCCCATGGTGAAGAGGTGTCACTGCGGTAGGCAATAGACACGCGGCTGTCGCGTTCCTCGTCGCGGAATATGTAGTACACTTCGTTTCCGCGTGTCACCATGCGCGGTCGGGCGACAGGTATCATCTTTGTTCCACCTCCTGACAGAGTGAACGGAGTCACCCGGTCGCCTACCTGTGACATGTTCCAGCGGTCTCCGTCATGCCATACGAGGCGGTATTGCGGGACTGTTGATGTAGAGTCGCGCCAGTAGGTGGCTATGTATGGATTCCCTTCAGGGTCGGCAGCCATTGACGTCTGGTTTATGAGTTCGGAATTTTGAGGTATGTGCCAGACTACCTCAGCGTTATCCATAGTTATGGGCAGAGTATATGGTGTTCCGTCGCTGCGTTCCCATGTGACGCCGTTGTCGCGCGAACGAGCGTAACACAGGTCGTGATTGGTTTCGACAAGCCATGTCTCGCGCCACACCCATGACAGGTGAATATCTCCAGCGGTATCTACAGCCAGTTGCCAGTAGGCATTGCGCTGATCCTCCCCATCGATAAGTACGTTGTGAATACGGTGCCAGCTGCCGGTGGCAAGGTCGTAGCGGTTAAGCACAAGGTTTCCACGTCCCGAGTACCCCTGTCGATAGGCAAACAGCAGGTCGCCACCTTTGAGAGTGTAGAACTCCGGATAGGTCACGTCGTCCTCCCGGTCACCTGTCATTGGCTGCAATTTGCCCAGTTTAAGCGAACCGGGGGCTACGCTGCGGCAGTATTTGAGCGGATGACCGTGATGGTCAAAGGCGACATGCAGCCATCCTTCGCCGTCGACAGCCATCGATATGACATTATGGGCGTCGGCAACGTTGCCTTTGTAAGGCGAGCGTTCAATCTGCCACTCGTCAGAGTCAATGTCACGTGCCGCGATAGTCAGATAACCGTCGGGGTCATAGTAGGATACGTACTGACGGTTATTGTGAGTCACGACCGAGCTGTTTCGGAATATGGCTGTATTGACCGACGTAGCGCTATAAGCGGTGTCAACCGGTACAAGATGAGTGCAGGGACGGGAAAGAGCCGACGATGTCAATGCCGCGCAAGCAATGAGTGATGCAATCAGGAGTCTCATGATAGCTGTATTTATTAGAACTTGTCGCCCGGGAGTGACGCGTTATGCCAGTGATGGTCTTTGGGGAACGGCTTGCCGTTCCATGCTTTTACCTGAGTCCATGCCTGGGGCGCATCGGTCCAGAAGGGATGGGAGGCAGGGAGTCCGAGCGGGAGGAGTGAGAGCGACGTCATGTAGAGACTGCCGTTGTTGGTGTACCAGTCGGCGATATTAGGCTGTCGACCTGTAAATCCAATAGTGAGAAATCCTTTCTCGTTGAAATTTTCATTACCGTCATACATGTTGTGCATGACAGCTGTCAGAGCGCTTCGAGCCTGTGCAGGGGTGACTCCTTCAGGCAGACGATCGTACCATGACATGAGTGCGAGCGGCTGCATCGCAGCCATACGATAGGGAATCGAGCGACCGAAAACCGGAAAGGTTCCCTCTGGCGAAATCATGCGTTCAAGTATAAGGCTATGTTTACGAGCCCGTTTTAACGCTATGTCGTAATATTTGGAGTAATCTATACGGGTATTACTGCGAGAGTCTTTCATCGCCTGAAGCGTCTCGAGCAGCATGGGGTGGAACACGTAACTGCTGTAATAGTCCATAGCGAAAGAGGGGCCGTCGGCATACCATCCGTCGCCCACATACCATTCATTGACTTTGCGTATTGCCGAGTTGACTCTATATGCGTCATAGTCAGCACCTGCCTTAGCAAGAAAACTTTCGATGGTTGACGAGAACAGGAGCCAGTTGGTATAAGGCGGGTCGATCTTACGTATGCGTTTAAAATGATCGATATATCGGCTTTTGGTAAGACTGTCGAGCGGTTCCCACAGTGCGTCATAGCCGCGCAGAAAGCTCTCGGCGATATATGCCGCGTCGACCATAGGCTGTCCCTCGCCCTCCCATAACAGGTAGTCCGGGCTGTCAGGATCAACAGCATTGGCATAGGATTTGAGGGCAAGATTGCGCAGATTGGCACGTATGGCACCCTCTTCAGTCTTGTCATCCGGTAATGCAAGCCAGGGGGCTATACCAGCCATCAGTCGACCGAACGCTTCCATGTAAGTGACTTTTATATTACGTCCGTCCCAGTTAGGGCTTACCTCCACAAGCATGTCGCGCTGTAGGTTGCCTTCAGACATTGACTCAAGAACCGGACGTGCGAGCTGTTGCGCAATTTCAACCCAATAGCGGCGGTCGGAGTTGCTGTCTCGGTTTAGATAGCGGAGTCGTTCGCAAGCGGCGAGCAGAAATGCGCCGACGCCGAAATTGGCTGTCGATGCCGCATCTACAACCTGTCCCGGTATCGCCTTCTCGCCGATGGGTTGAACGTAACCAACAGAGCCGTCTTTCTGAAGCGCAACTTTTGAAAGGTAGTCCCATGCACGGTTGATTACCGGCATGAATTCTGACTCGTCGAGATAACCGTTGTTGACACCCCATTGGAGAGCGTAGGTGAAAAATGCCGTACCGCTTGTCTCCGGACCGGGAGCGTGTTCGGGGTCGAGCATGGAGCGTGTCCAGTAACCTTCAGGCTGTTGAGCAGCGGCAACAGAGTGAGCCATCCTGGTATATTTGTTCTTAAAAAAGTCACGGTACTGATAATCATCAGGGAGGTCAGCGAGCACTTTGGCAAGTCCGGCGAGCACCCATCCGTCACCTCGAGCCCAGAAATCTTTCTTGCCGTTGGCGCTCTTGTGAGCGGGATAGACATATTTTGCATCGCGGAAATAAAGCCCGGTTTCGTGGTCAAGCATTATGTCATCGCTGTAAGTGATGTATTGGTATAACTTGTCGAGATAGCGGTTGTCGCCGGTGATTTTATAAAGCTTTGTCATCACCGGCATTACCATGTATAGCCCGTCAGCCCACCACCAGTAGTCATTGGCGGGTGTCGACATCTCGTATTCCATGACCTCACGGGCACGCGCTATGCGCTTGTCGTCAGGAAGGATATTATATAGGTCGGCATAAGTCTGAAAACATATCTGCCAGTCACCAAACAGTACATGGTCATCATCTTCGCCGTAGTCATAGACCCATTTTGACCGGTCGTTGCCTTTTGCTCCTTTCCAGTCGTTATGTTCAGCCCAGTCGAGGGAGTATTGCAGATAGTCGGGATTCCCGGTAAGACGATATGCCTCCATATTCCCTGTGTGATAAGCGGCATTGTCCCAGAATGAGTTGTGCTGCGGGGAATGGGTCGATTGCCAGCGAGTGTTGACACGGTCGATTATTTCCCTGACTTTCACAGCTTCTTTTTCATTATCAGTCATGGACTCGGCTATTGCCGGAAATGACATGCATGCGATGGCGGCAATTGTCAGTAACGCCGATAATTTATTAAATGGATTTTTCATGATAACGTGTAACTTAAGGTCAGCAAATAAACTAATAGGTTAGATGTTGCGATAGAAAGCCGGAGATGCCATAAATTTTGAAGAGGCACGGCACTATCTTTCTGCAAAGATAGCTAAAAGCGGTGACACCGGCTATAATTTTTCGTAACTTTGCAGCCGCAAAATCATGATGAAAAGTAAAATGGAAGAAAATGACCATACGTCGCACTGGAAAGCCGCTTTTGTATCGGCTGCTGTCGGATTTATGAAAAACTGGACTCTCCCGATTTCGATTCTTGCCGGAATCGCTGCATATTTCATCTATGTCAATATTCCGCTGTTTGATTCCACACACACATTTGTGGCTGGAATGATAGCTGTAGTGCAGCCGGCGATGATATTCGCCATGCTGTTCCTGACGTTTCTGTCGATAGGACCGCACGACCTGCATCTGCGTCGCTGGCACCTGTGGCATGTGGTTATACAGATTGCCCTGTTTGCCATTATCGCGTTAGCGGTAGCGTATGTTGCTGACACACGTTGGCGTGTCATTGTAGAGAGCGCGATGCTGTGCCTGCTTTGCCCTACGGCGACGGCAGCCGCTGTTGTCACGCGCAAACTCGACGGCAATCCCGCCGACATAACCACTTATACAATTATCATCAATATGGCTATAGCGGTTACCGCTCCCGCTTTGCTCCCGATAGCCCATCCTCACGAAGGGGCAACGTTCATGTCAACATTCACCATGATTATCGGGAAAGTGTTTCCGTTGCTGATATGTCCGCTTGTGACGGCATGGGCAGTAAGGCGTTTCGCGCCACGTTTCACCCGTTGGTTGCAGCAATACAAGGACCTCGCGTTCTATCTGTGGGCGGTGTCACTCTCCATAGCTATAGCTGTGACGGTTAAGGCGATAATGCACAGTGACCTGTCGATAGGCGTCGGGGCTGGCATTGCCATAGTGTCACTGTTATGCTGTCTCGCACAGTTTCTGGCGGGAAAGGTGATAGGACGCCGTTACGGCGAGACCGTCGAAGCCGGGCAGGCGTTAGGACAGAAAAACACCGTGTTCATTATCTGGTTGGGGTACACGTTTCTGTCGCCTGTGACAGCAATAGCAGGCGGATTTTACAGCGTGTGGCACAATATTTTCAATTCCTATCAGCTCTACAAGCATCGCCGGGGGGAGTGACAGCCTCCTGCCTACTTGTCAAGCTGTCAGTGCTCAGGATTGTATAACTCAATGAAAGTGGAGTCAGTCAGCACCGCTATACTTGTCATTCCTAAGTCATCGGCGATGCGTATGGTGTCGCCGAAATGTTCCCGGAGATTATGTATCATGAAGAGTTGAGCGTCAGTTTCTGATGCGAAATATCGGATTTCGCCCTCTTTCTCAACTACCGGGGTTGACCCGTATGTGGTTTTTTCAGTGTAAAAATAAGAGGATAACAATTGCTCAGATCTTGATTTAGCGTAGATGCTGTAAGACATGACACAATTATCGGGGTTAATTGCATTCAGTCTCATCATTATACCGCGTACGTTAATAGTGCCGCCGTTGTCTACTTGTCCCAACCGAGACTTTATAAACATATTAAAGTCTTTGCCACCGGTTTTCAGATATTCATACCAAGCACGATCAATTGACAGTATATTGTTATAAAATTTTTGATTTGGGATATATTCGGTTATCAGATAGTTCCCTTTAATTCTTATTTGTTCCCAGAGACATATATCAGAGGGAGAGAGGAGCTGTTTCCATACAATACTGTCAGGCGAAAAATAGCTGTCGTGTGAGAGTAAGTCGTATTGGTAATCGACATTTACAGTGTCGTTATCGTTAATGGCTTGAATAAACGATGCGTCAGACTCGGGCAACGATTCCCAAGGATCTACAGTTTCGCTAATATTAGCCCATTGCTCGTCAAAAGAAGGTGTGTGTACTAAATTATCGTCCTTGCTACACGAGACCGCCATCAATGCAATCCCTGATAAAACGGCTGCAATCTTAATTTTTTTCATAGTTTGGTTTGTATTATAGATTATATTCAGTATTGTTGTCTATTATGAGACAGTGCAAATATACTAAAAATGGGGGGGGGTATGCAAGAGGGATGGATAAAAAAATCGCTGCGCCGGGAGAGACGCAGCGATTAAGAATATTAATGGGTTAGTTAGTTGCGGAGTGCTGCAATAGTCGCCCGGAGGTTGGCTATCTTGGACTCGGCGTCGGCTTGTTTGCGTCGCTCAACTTCAACAACCTGCGCGGGGGCGTTGTTGACGAAACGCTCGTTGGAGAGTTTCTTGAGGACGGAGTTGAGGAATCCCTGCTGATATTCAAGCTCTTTTTCGAGTCGTGCGAGTTCGGCATCGACATCGATGTTAGATGCGAGAGGGATGTTGAACTCGGTGGTGCCTACCATGAATGATGCTGCGGCGGCATCTTTTTCGGTCACATGCTCTACTGCTTCAAGATTGGCAAGCTTTGCTACGACTGCTTGCTGCGCTACTGCAGTGTCACCGATGACGCGCAGAGTCAAAGTGTCTTTGGGCGCGATATTCTTTGATGCACGTACTGCACGTACACCGGCGATAATTTCCTTAGCTGTCTCCATCGAGGCGAGGAGCGCGTTGTCAGGTATCGATGCAACGGCAAGTTGGGCATACATGATTGACTCGCCTTGGCGACGTTCCTCAAGATGCTGCCACAGCTCTTCAGTGATGAAGGGCATGAAGGGGTGGAGCAGGCGCAGGAGAGTATCGAATATCGAAAGCGTAGCCTTCATGGTCTTGCTGTCGATAGGTTGTCCGTAGGCGGGCTTAATCATTTCAAGGTACCATGACGAGAATTCATCCCAGAAAAGACGGTAGACAGCCATGAGTGCCTCAGAAATACGGAATTTGTTAAACAGATCGTCTACTTCGGCAATTGTAGCGGAGAGTTTCGATTCAAACCAGGCGACAGCTGTTGCTGCGACTTCAGGCTGCTCGATATCGGCAACTTCCCACCCCTTTACGAGACGGAATGCATTCCAAATCTTGTTACAGAAATTACGTCCCTGTTCACAGAGTTTGTCATCAAACATAATGTCATTGCCGGCAGGGGCTGCGAGCATCATGCCCATACGCACGCCGTCAGCGCCGTAGGTTGCTATGAGATCGAGGGGGTCGGGCGAGTTTCCAAGGCTCTTTGACATCTTGCGACCGATCTTGTCGCGCACGATGCCGGTGAAATATACGTTGTTGAAAGGCTGCTTGCCTACGTATTCATATCCAGCCATTATCATACGAGCTACCCAGAAGAAGATGATGTCGGGACCGGTTACGAGCGTGGCTGTAGGATAGTAGTAGTTTATCTCTTCGTTGCCGGGGTTGTTGATGCCGTCAAAGAGTGTGATAGGCCACAGCCATGAAGAGAACCACGTGTCGAGCGCACCGGGATCCTGTGTGAGATCTTCTTTCTTAAGAGCCGGATTGCCGCTGGCTGCACGAGCTTTCTCAAGAGCCTCATCCTCGTTAAGTGCAACGACAAAAGCTTCTTCTCCGGTGCCGTTGTCGTAGAAGTAAGCGGGGATGCGGTGACCCCACCAGAGCTGTCGGCTTATACACCAGTCTTTTATGTTCTCAAGCCACACACGATAGGTGTTCTTGTACTTTTCCGGAACAAATTTTATGACGTCATCCATGACCGGTGACAGCGACATGTCGGCAAAATGTTTCATCTTTACAAACCACTGGAGCGACAGGCGGGGTTCGATGGCGACTTTGGTACGCTCTGACAGACCCACGTTGTTGACATAGTCCTCAACCTTTTCCATCAGACCGGCAGCTTGAAGGTCGCGGGCTATTGCCTCGCGTGTGTCGAAACGGTCCATGCCTACGTACATGCCTGCGACCTCATTGACAGTTCCGTTCTCGTTGAAAATGTCGATAATTTCAAGATTGTGACGCAGACCGAGTTCATAGTCGTTCTTGTCGTGAGCGGGGGTGACTTTAAGGCATCCGGTACCGAATTCGATTTCTACATAGCGGTCCTCGATGACCGGGATGACACGATTGACGAGGGGCACGATGACTTTCTGCCCCTTGAGCCACTCGTTTTTCGGGTCTTTGGGGTTTATACACATCGCGGTGTCGCCCATGATTGTCTCGGGACGGGTAGTAGCAACTACCGCATAGTGACGACCGTTTTCGTCAGTGTGAACCACACAACCCTCGGTGATGTTGAGTTCAGCCGGTTCCTCGGCAAGATAATATTTGAGGTAGTAGAGTTTGGACTGTTCCTGTTCGAAGAATACTTCATCGTCGGAAATTGCAGTGCGGTTCTGGGGATCCCAGTTGACCATGCGCAGACCGCGATAGATGAGACCCTTGTTGTAGAGGTCTACAAATACTTTTGTCACGGCTTCGGAGCGCTGGGGGTCCATCGTGAAAGCGGTACGGCTCCAGTCACAGGAAGCGCCGAGCTTGCGAAGCTGTTGCAGGATAATGCCGCCATGTTTCTCGGTCCACTCCCAAGCATGCTTAAGAAATTCCTCACGGGTGAGATCGGTTTTCTTAATGCCTTCGGCAGCCAATTTAGCAATAACCTTTGTCTCGGTAGAGATTGAAGCATGGTCGGTTCCGGGAACCCATAATGCGTTCTTGCCCATCATACGTGCGCGGCGCACGAGGATGTCCTGAATGGTATTGTTGAGCATGTGACCCATGTGGAGCACACCGGTCACGTTTGGCGGCGGGATAACGATAGTGTAGGGCTCGCGGGCATCGGGGACTGATTTGAAAAGATCATGTTCAACCCAGTAACTGTACCATTTGTCTTCAACCTCCTGAGGGTTGTATTTTGTTGCTAATTGGTTCATGATTTATGATTAAATCGTTACTATTGTCGTTTCATTGAAATTCAAGGTACAAAGTTACTGAAAAATCATGACATATCTATCTTGTCATTATAAGTTTTTGCGTAACGACGTGTTTATGTCAGTGGTTTCTGTAAGTTTGTTGAGGTGTACCGGTTATGATCTGATTAATATAAAAAAGGAAACCCGTGAGCGACACGGGTTTCCTGTATAGTTAGAGGTTAAATAAATCGGTATGAGCGATTATTTTACAAGCACTTTAGCGACTTTGTTGCCCTGACGCTTGATGTAGAGACCGTTAGCGGGGTTCTCAACGCGGATGCCCTGGAGGTTATAGTATTCAACAGGTGCATTAGCATCGAAGTCCTCGGTGATGAACTGAACACCGCCGTTGCCTTCCTGCCAGTTGAGTGCGGGGAGACCGTTGAAGAGCTTGCCTTCGTTGAATGCGCTCCAAGTCTTAACAACGTTAACATCGGTAGTTACGTTGCCGCTTACGGTAGTTCCGTAGTTAGTGTTTTCAGTTGCGCCGTTGTTAAGAGCTGCTACACCGTTGAGGGCGATAGATGCTGAGTTAGCCTTGTCAGTAGATGCGATAAGATTTACGGGAACACCAGACTCGCTTGAACCTACAGTACCAGATACGTAGCAGTTGTTGAGGGTGATAGTTTCGCGACCGCGACCGATGAGACCGCCGGCAAAGGTCTTACCGATAACTTCAACCTGAGCGTAGCAGTTAGTTACAGTGAGCGCCGCAGCGTTAGTACCTGCGATACCTGCGCAATAACCGGTGAGGCTTTCGAGCTTACCTGTAACGAAGCAGTTGTCAATAGTGGTGCTGACACCGCCGTAACCGGCATAACCGCCGATACCGGCAACACCAAGACCGCTCTTGAGGTCAACGTCAACGAGACCGAGGTCTTTTACAGAACCCTGGAACACACCGAAGAGTGAAGCATAGTAAATTTCGTCTTCGCTAGTCCAATTTGAGGTAAGGTTAGAAATGATGTGGTGGTTACCGTCGAAGTGGATGGTTTTACCGAAATCAGTGTTAGAATAACCTACGGTAGGAACGTGGTTGATACCGGTCATGTCGATATCGTTCATAAGCTTGAAGTAGGTAGCCTTGTCAGCTGAAACGAGATCTTTCATCTTTTCAATGTGCTCGGGAGTAGTGATCTGATAGGGATCAGCTTCTGTACCTTTACCTACGAGTTCACCGGGCTGAGGCTCAACTTCAGCGTCAAGCTTGGTGGTGTAGTAACGCCATGATTTCACGCGCTTATCGAGGTAAGAGTTGGGACCGTAGGTGAAATTGGTCTCGTCTTCGGGATTGGGGAACTCAAGGAGATCCATAGAGTTGGTGATGTTGAAGAACTTGATTTCCTTGATGACGATTGTAGTGTTCTTATTGTCGAAGTCGAACATAACCTTGAGGTTGTGGTCGTCAGCAGCCATGTAAACGTCCCATTCGTAAACCATGAAGCGGTTGAGCTGCATGTAATACTGGGTGTCGTCACCACAGGTATGGGTCTTGTTATCCAGGGGATCCTTGCCTAAGCCGGTGAGAAGCACGGGGTTAGCGGGGATTTCCTCTACTGAGGTACCTTCATTTACCCAACGACCGAACTCGCTGCCCTTTGCGGGAACTTTAAGATGATCTACCAAACCCATAGTGGCTTCATTGTATTCAAATGCGGGAGCATACCATCCGCCTTCGGCATTTTCGCCCCATGCGTAGGCGTCAGAGAGACCGGTGTCCGCATTCTGAGTTTTCATGTGACAACCGCGACGGAGGATGTCAAAGACGATGCGAATACGGATGGAGTGACCTGCCCAGTTGTGGTGGATCTTGGTTGCATCGTTGTAGAAAGTAATACACATTGAACCGCAACCGCCTACACCCATTGACGCCCAGGGAGAGTTGCCTTCGCCATAAAGCTGTTCGCCAAGGTCGGTGTCGCTTGCAAGGGGCGACCAAGCCTGGTTGATTACGAGACACTTGCCGAGAGTGCCGCCGAAATCGCGGATAGTGATAGCCTTGTTGTCCTCAGCAATCTTTTCTTCAGAGTTTTCAGCAGCAGCACCGCGGCGGCAGAAAGCTGTGAAATGTCCGTCTTGAGCAACTACAGCGGGGTCGTAAATACCTAATTTAGGAGACCAACCGGCATGATCAGCGCCGGAAGCGTGAACTTTGAAAATAGCTCCGTCCTCATAACGGTCGAAGTTGTAACCTACCGGAGTCACGTCCTCGAGAACGGCTTCAGTCTGAGCGCTTGCGGTCATTGCTACCGCAGCAGCTGCCATAAGAAGTAAATGTTTCTTCATGTGGTAAATTTAATTGGTTAATTAATAAGATATATTTAAATTTTTATTCTAATATCTGTTACTATGGATATTGATTTAAAATTTTCCGTAAAAATACACATTATTATTAAATAATAAATAAAAGCACCGAATTTTTCTGTCAAAATCCGGTGCTTTTAACATTTGAGGTTGAAAAACAGTTGAAAAACTGATTTAAAATCGGTTTACAGTCATGCGTATTGCGGTAAGATGCTCAAGAAGTGTGGGCAGAAGATCAAGACGCAGCATGTTGGCGCCATCACTTTTGGCAACAGACGGGTCTCGGTGGGTCTCGATGAAGATACCGTCGGCACCTACAGCTATACCGGCACGGGCTATGGTCTCAATCATGTCGGGGCGTCCGCCGGTTACTCCTGCCGACTGGTTGGGCTGCTGAAGCGAGTGGGTGACATCGAGTATCACGGGGCATCCGTTTTTCTGCATCTCGGGGATGCCGCGATAGTCGACGATAAGATCCTGGTATCCAAATGTTACTCCGCGCTCAGTGATAGAGACGTTGTCATTGCCACCGTCGCGTACCTTCTGCACTGCGTGTTTCATAGCCTCGGGCGACAAGAACTGTCCTTTCTTGATATTAACCATCTTGCCTGTGCGTGCCGCCGCAAGGAGCAGATCGGTCTGTCGGCAGAGGAATGCAGGTATCTGAAGGATGTCTACGTATCGTGCAGCTAATTCAGCCTCTTCAGCCGAGTGAATATCGGTGACGACCGGAATACCGAAAGTGTCACGAACCTTTTTAAGAATCTCGAGCGCTTTTAAATCGCCGATACCGGTGAATGAGTCAATGCGAGAGCGATTGGCTTTACGATAACTCCCTTTAAAGACGTAGGGAATGTTCAGTCGTGAGGTGGTCTCCAGTACCTGCGCGGCGATATCGAGCGCCATTTCTTCTCCTTCTATGACACACGGACCTGCAAGCAGAAAGAAATTGTTATCCTTTGACGATCGAAGATATTGTTTTATATCCATTTGAGTGAAAGTGTTTAGCTGTTTAATTGATTGATTATGTGACACGTGTCGCATGCCGTGACGGCTGCGGTCTCTGTGCGGAGGCGGCAGTCGCCGAGAGAGACAGGACGGAATCCTGCCTTAATTGCGTATTCGACTTCTTCCGGAGAAAAATCGCCTTCGGGACCGATCATTATCACCGTGTCGTGACCGCTACGGTAACACTTGGCAAGCAGGTTGCGCTCAATGTTGCGGTCACAATAGGCTATAAACCGGTCGTTGCCTTCGGGCAGTGAATCGATAAACTTTTTTATCGGGGTCATCTCGTCTATTTGGGGGAGAACCGATTTTAGTGATTGTTTCATTGCCGAAACAGCAATTTTTTGCAATCGCTCGACCTTTATCTCTTTGCGTTCGGAGTGTCGGCACAGCAAAGGAACGATACGGTTTACACCTATTTCGACGAGTTTCTCCGTCATCCATTCCATGCGGTCGAGGTGTTTGGTCGGTGCGACGGCAACGGTTATGAAGTTATCCCAAGGCAGCGGTGCCTGTTGCTCCCTGACAATCTCGACCATGGCATGTTTAGAATGAGCGCTGACCAGACGGCATGTGTAGCTCCATCCTTTCCCGTCGATAACCTCGATCATGTCCCCGGGCTGCATACGCAACACTCTGACACAATGTTGTGAATCGCTCTCGGGCAACGTCAAGGTCTCCCTGATGTCAGGCGCATAGAACTGAATCATCGCAATATTTTTAGAAAGAAAATGAGTTACACTTTGTCGTTGATGTAGCCGGCGGGTTCGTTATCGACAATCGCTATTTTGTCGCGTGACACATTTTTACGCGGGCGGGTTTTATCATTGAAAATGAGTAAGAAGAGGATTGCTACGACAAGAGCGTATGCGGCAAAGATGAGCCACGTAGTGTCCCAGTCGCCGATGAGCACTCCGTCCTGCCACTTGCAGAAGTGATTGACCACGGCGCCTGCCGAGAGTGTACCGATTGTTGCTCCGAGACCGTTAGTCATCAGCATGAAAAGACCTTGAGCCGATGCCTTGGTAGAGGGGTCGCACTCCTGATCGACGTAAAGACCTCCCGACACGTTAAAGAAGTCAAAGGCTACACCGTAGACTATGCATGACAGGAACAGGAGGATGACACCGGGGAATGTCGGAGCGCCGATACCGAAGAAACCGAAGCGCAGTACCCAAGCCGACATAGCCATGAGCATAACCGTCTTGATGCCGAATCGTTTAAGGAAAAACGGAATTAAAAGGATGCAGAGGGCTTCGCTTATCTGAGACACGGATACAAGCATTGTCGCGTTGTTAGCGGCAAAACTGTCAGCAAACTCAGGTACGCTTTTGAAACTTGTGAGGAATGGTCCGGCAAATCCGTTGGTCACCTGGAGTGACATGCCGAGCAACATTGAGAAGATGAAGAACAGAGCCATTCTGCGCTGCTTGAAAAGCTTGAAAGCACTGAGTCCCAGCTGTTCACTGAGTGACTGACGCGGTTTGGCCATGA
Source organism: uncultured Bacteroides sp. (assembly GCA_964442005.1). Classification (GTDB taxonomy): domain Bacteria; phylum Bacteroidota; class Bacteroidia; order Bacteroidales; family Muribaculaceae; genus JAAVFS01. The sequence continues at coordinate 24,424 of CAYTWG010000030.1, forward strand.
TCTTGCACTGAGGAAGTGTCAGGCAGTATATGAAAAGAATTACGCTCAATAAGCCGGAAACGAGAAACTGCATGTAAGTGTACTGGAACTTGAAATCGTTTTGTCCGAGCGTGAATCCCAGTTTTCCATCCTCTAATGTAGCGCAGTTGACAATCCACATTGTGATGATGAATCCCACGGTGCCGAGTACACGTATCGGAGGAAAATCCTTTACGGTATCAAGACCGTTATCCTTTAATATAGTGAATGCGGTCGTGTTGGACAGTGCAAGTGTGGGCATGTAGAATGCAACGCTGAGAGTGTAGACGGCGATAAATGTCATCTTGTCGGGAGTCGCGCTCTGCATGCCGAGATAACATAATGTTATCATGGACAGTCCGGCTATGAGATGACATATTCCAAGCAGTCGCTGCGGTTGGATGAACTTGTCGGCAATTATGCCCATTATAGTAGGCATGAAAATTGATACGATACCCTGAATGGCGTAGAACCATGCAATCTCTTCGCCCATTCCGGCACGTCCGAGATAGTTGCCCATACATGTCAGATAAGCTCCCCAGACGGCAAATTCCAGGAAGTTCATGACCGATAGTTTTGATTTAATTCTGTTCATTATGATTGGATGTTATTTAGTTTTCGATGGTATGGCTGAGAGTACGTTACCGGTCTTTATCGCCGGCACGTTTACGGTCGATTATAGCCTTTACACGTGCCGCCTCTTCATAATCTTCCTGTTCAATCAGTTTTTCAAGAGTGCGTTCAAGCTCTTCGACTGCATAGTTCTCGAGTCGGGGACCTTCAATAAAGTCCTCGGAGATGTCGGTGTCGTCATGCGTTGAAACCTCATTCTCGTTTTCCATGACGAAACCGGTCTCTTCAATGATCTCACGTGTAGTGTAGATAGCGGCTTTTGTACGCATTGCGATAGCAATAGCGTCGGAGGTACGGGAGTCAAGCACAACCTGGCGGTCTCCGTTGGTGAAAGTCAGTTCCGAGGAAAAAATACCGTCCTCAAACTTATAGATAAACACTTCTTTCAGTTGCACTCCGAATGCGTGGGCAAAACTGACAAAAAGGTCATGTGTCATCGGGCGGGGAGGAATGATTCCCTCAAGACGTATTGCGATGGACTGTGCCTCGGGAGCCCCGATGACGACAGGGATGCGGTAGGGACCGTCAACCTGTGCAAGAATCAGAGCATAGGCTCCTGACTGGAGCTGGCTGTAGGAAATCCCGAGTACTTTTAGTTTAATCCGTTCCTTCATATCATGCGATTATATATAACTGACTGAGGGTCATTGTTTGATTTTGTCTACATTCTGTCCGCTTATGATGCCGCTTCCGTAACATAGGTTGCGGTCCCGGTCATACAGTACGGCAAATTGCCCCGGCGCTATACCCTGTACTTTTTCTTCCGACTCGATGATATACTCGTTGTTGCCGAGCGATGTCAGTTTTGCGTTAAAAAAGTCAGGTGAATGGCGGTTCTTAAATGATATTTCCACACTTTCGCACTTGTCTTTCCAAGGATTTTCGGTGATAAAATGAGTCTCCGCGATGTGTAGCGTTTTGCCATATTGCTTCTCGGTGTCATAGCCGTTACTGACATATATGACATTGTCATGAATGTTCTTTTTCACAACATACCACGGACCGCCACTCAGTCCGAGACCTTTACGCTGACCGATGGTGTGGAACCAGAATCCGCGGTGCTCACCAAGTTTACGACCGGTCTCAAGCTCGATTATCGCTCCCGGTTTTTCGCCGAGATGACGGCGGATGAAGTCGTTGTAGTCGATTTTTCCGAGGAAACAGATGCCCTGGCTGTCTTTACGGTAAGCGTTGGGCATGTGGGTAGCGATAGCTATTTCCCTGACTTGTGACTTCGGCAGTCGTCCGATAGGAAACATGAGGTGGGATAACTGGCTGTAGTTTATACGTGCCAGGAAATCAGTCTGATCCTTTACGGGGTCTACAGCAGTGGAGAGCCATGTCTTTCCGTTGATCTCGGTCGTAGAAGCATAGTGTCCGGTCGCGGTCTTGTCAAATTCGTGTCCCCAGCGCTGTTCGAAATATCCGAACTTTATCATTTTGTTGCACATGATGTCGGGGTTGGGGGTCAGACCGGCCTTGACGGTGCGCAATGCATATTCCATAACGTTGTCCCAGTATTCCTGATGCAACGATACTACGTCAAATGGCAAATTATATTTCTTTGCGATGAAGCGACACATTTCTATGTCCTCTTCAGCCGAGCAGTCACCCTCGTCAGTGTCAAGACCGATGCGTATGTAGAATAGGTGTAGGTCATGCCCCTCTTCTACGAGTCGGTGTACTGTTACGGCGCTGTCGACTCCGCCTGATATAAGAACTGCGATTTTCATGTCCGTTCCTTTTACTGCCTAATTATGCTTCTTGTTTACGATGGCAAAAGCCGATATTAGCTGGTCGATGGTCATCGACTTATCGAGTATTTTGTGCTGCGGATCGAGATAATAGATCACGGGCGGGTTGCGCATGTCATAGATGTTGTCAACATCAGGGGCTGCCCCTATAATCCAGCTGTCGGGATATTTTGATGCAGTTTCTTTCCACTCGTCATCGGGATCGCCGGGATAGATACTGACAATTTTCAGCATCCCGCGTTCGATAAAGCTCTTGATGTTGTAGTCAGCTGCCATTCTGACACGTGTGAGACGGCATTCATCGCAGTCGGGATCATTGAAGAACAGAAGCACGTGTGTACCGGTTATTTCGCCTAAAGAATGTTTGTCGCCGTTAAAATCGACAAACGAGAAGTCGGGAGCGGTCATTCCCACCTGGGTGCCTTCGAGAATTTTTGCCTGATGGACAAATCTCGCTTTCTCAGCCGATTTTATCTTTTTACAGTCGGCAACCGCACGAGCAAAAGGCAAATACACCTCGTCGCTGATGATTTCAGCAGTGTCAGCATACAAGGTGCTTTCGGCAAACTCGCCGAGAGTCAGTAAGTTATCGGGGCTTTTCTTTACGGAGTTGATCAACTTGTCGATTGACTGATGGACGACGGTTGCTTCGGCATAGGGTATTATAGCTACGTAATCACTGAACGCTTTCTTAAGTTTTGCCTTATTGGAGAATGCTGTTTTCATGTTGCACTTATCCCAGAAATGTTCGATGACATAGTTGGTGCGTTCGGTCATGGTGGTCATCTCTTCAGGAGCGGTAGGGTAGTCAAAAAGATTTTCGTCGGCTCCGCACGCAAGAGTTGGCACGATAAATGCTATTATGTATAGGATTAATTTTTTCATTCTTCTCACTGGTTGTTTGATTTTTATTATGCAAAGATAGTAGAAGTCGCGGTCAATTACAAAACATTATTGCGAGACGATTGTTAAAGTTAATAAAAAGGATAACTAAAAAATAATATTAAAAACAATATAAAATTACATTATGAATTTCAACAGTTTCACTATCAAGTCACAGGAAGCTATCCAGAAAGCGGTGGAGTTTACGAAAGCCGAGGGACAGCAACAGATTGAGCCTGTGCACATTTTAAAGGGAGTAATTTCCGAGGGTGAGTCGCTTGTGAAATTTATATTTCAGAAGATCGGTGCCAATCTCCCTCTGGTTACGCAACAGGTTGATCGGGAAATCTCGATGCAGCCCAAGGTTTCGGGCGGCGAGCCTTATCTGAGCCGTTCATCTAACGATGTGCTTCAGAAAGCTCTTGATATCGCTAAAAAAATGGGTGACGAGTATGTCTCCCTTGAGGCGATCCTTCTTGCATTGTTTACCATCAATAGTGCGGCATCAACAATATTGAAGGATGCCGGTCTGACAGAGAAAGACTTGCAGGCGGCAATCGAGGAGTTACGTAAAGGTAAGAAAGCCAATGATCAGAGCGCTGAAGATACTTATAACTCACTCAGTAAATATGCGATAAATCTTAATGAGAGAGCCCGTTCGGATAAGCTCGATCCTGTAATCGGTCGAGATGATGAGATACGACGTGTGCTTCAGATTCTGAGCCGACGCACCAAGAACAACCCGATGCTTATCGGTGAGCCAGGTACCGGTAAGACCGCTATTGCTGAAGGTCTTGCCCAACGCATCGTGCGCGGCGACGTCCCTGAAAATCTTCGTTCAAAACAGATTTTCTCTCTCGACATGGGTGCTCTTGTCGCCGGTGCCAAGTATAAGGGCGAATTTGAGGAGCGTCTGAAAGCTATTGTGAATGAAGTGACACAGAGCGATGGCGAGATAATTCTTTTTATAGATGAGATTCACACGCTTGTCGGCGCAGGAAAGGGTGAGGGCGCGATGGACGCTGCCAACATCCTGAAACCGGCTCTTGTCCGCGGTGAGCTCCGCAGCATCGGTGCCACCACCCTCGACGAGTATCAGAAATATTTTGAAAAGGATAAAGCGCTTGAACGTCGATTCAAGAAGGTAATGTTCAACGAGCCTGATGAGATGAGTGCCATCG
>CAYTWG010000031.1:0-25971 GCA_964442005.1 uncultured Bacteroides sp.
CAAACTTGTTCTTGTTGATTCAGCAGTTAAACACGAACTCGTTGACTCACCCTATAACAAACGCCGTGCATCGTGCGAACGCGTCGCCAAACACCTTGGACTCGAAACTCTCCGCGACGCTACGATGGAGATGCTCAACAGCATCAAGAGCGACATCACAGCTGAAGATTATCTTCGCGCAAAATTTGTTATCGGCGAAAAGCAGCGTGTACTCGACGTCTGCGATGCACTTGTAAAGGGTGACTATGAGACTGTCGGTCAGCGCATGTATGAGACTCACGAAGGTCTTTCAAAGGACTACGAAGTATCATGTGAAGAGCTCGATTACCTCAACGACATCGCCAAAGAATGTGGCGTAACCGGTTCCCGTATCATGGGTGGCGGTTTCGGTGGTTGCACCATCAATCTTGTCAAGGACGAACTCTATGACAATTTCATCGCTACCGCAAAGGAGAAATTCAATGCAAAATATGGTCACGAGCCCAAGATTTATGAGGTAATTATCTCTGACGGCGCTCATAAATGTGAATAAATTGCATACTCTAAAGACTATGAACGTTTCAACTGAAAGTGTTATGTCGCCCAAGGGTGACATAACACTTTATACTTTGACAAACAGCAACGGTGCAAGTGTCAAACTTTCGTCCCTCGGTGCCGGCATCGTCTCGGTCGTAGTTCCTGACAAAGACGGCAAACTTGCCGACGTGGTTCTCGGATATAGCAACCCGGCTGATTATCTATATGACGGACCTTGTGCCGGAAAAATACCCGGTCGCTATGCCAACCGTATCGCTCTTGGACACTTCTCTATCGATGGTAAGATCCACTCGCTCGCAATTAACAACGGACCCAATGCACTTCATGGAGGTCCCGAGGGATTCCAGAACCAGATATGGGATTCAACTGTTGACGCTGACGGCAAGGTGACATTCTCTCTTTTCAGCCCTGACGGCGAAGAAGGCTACCCCGGAAATCTATCGGTGAAAGCAATCTACACCTGGAACGATGATAACGAACTTAAGCTCTCGCTTGAAGCGACTACCGACGCTAAGACGGTTGTAAATCTTACCAATCACGTATATTTCAACCTGTCAGGTCACAACCATGGCTCTATGACCGGTCACAAGCTCTGGCTGAAAGCCGCCAACTGGCTTCCGACCGATGAGACTCAGATTCCTACCGGCGAAATTTGCCCCGTCAAAGGGACTCCGATGGATTTTACCACTCCCAAATCTATCGGAAGTGAAATGTACGCTGACTTTGAAGCGCTAAAAATCGGTAAAGGTTACGACCATTGCTGGGTGATTGACGATTATGAACCCGGTAAGATTCAACATGCAGCAACTCTGTCCGACACCCGTTCGGGGCGTTCGGTCGAGATTTTCACCACTCAGCCGGGCATACAGATCTACGGTGGCAACTGGCTTGAAGGTTGCCCTGCAGGGAAAGACGGCGCCGTCTACCATGACTATGCAGCCGTTGCCTTGGAATGTCAGGGGATGCCCGACGCGCCCAACAAACCGGGATTCCCTTCTCAACTGCTCTCTCCCGGTGAAACCTATAACCAGACAATCATTTTTTCATTCAAGAATAAATAAACGACATGAAACCTACACTATTTGTACTCGCAGCCGGAATGGGTAGCCGTTACGGCGGTTTGAAACAGCTTGATCCCTTAGGTCCTCACGGTGAAACCATCATGGACTACTCTATCTATGATGCAGTTAAGAGCGGATTTGGCAAAGTAGTATTTGTTATACGTAAAGATTTCGAAAAAGATTTCCGCGAAAAAATCCTTTCAAAATACGAAGGTCATGTTCCTGTAGAAGTTGTGTTCCAGTCTACCGATGCACTTCCTGAAGGCTATACATGCCCCGCTGACCGCACCAAACCCTGGGGAACAAACCATGCTCTCCTCATGGGTAAAGATGTTATCAAAGAGCCGTTTGCAGTGATCAATGCCGATGATTTCTACGGTCGTGACGCTTTTGAAGTTATCGCTAAAGAACTTAGCCGTCCTCGTGACCGCAAGGGTGATTATTGCATGGTCGGTTTCCGTGTAGGCAATACAATGACTGAAAACGGATCTGTTGCACGCGGCGTATGCGAGACTAAGGACGGTCTTCTCACCTCTGTGGTTGAACGCACAGCTATCAGCTACAATCCTGAACACGAAATCGTATTCACTGACGAAAACGGTGTTGAACAGAAACTTGAACCCAACACCCCCGTATCAATGAATCTTTGGGGTTTTACTCCCGATTATTTTGACTACTCTGACCGCGAGTTCCGTCGCTTCCTTGACAAAGACATCAATACGCCTAAGGCTGAATTCTTCATTCCGCTTGCTATTGACACACTTATAAACTCAGGTGAAGCTACCGTAAAGGTTCTCGATACTACCTCAAAGTGGTTCGGCGTTACCTACGCTGCTGACCGCCCCGGAGTCGTTGAAAAATTTGCCGAACTCCACCGCGACGGTGTTTATCCCGAAAAACTGTTCTGATTCAATCGTTGAACCATTGTTCAGATAAAACTAACGGGTCGACCTCATTATGGAAGTCGACCCGCTTGTTTTTCATATCAGCAGCAGTTATTTACCGAGAAGACACCGTGCAACGGTGTGGGCAAGCTCCTGATCTTCGTTTTCATATTCGGTACGCCAGTACATTCCGCCTTTAAATCCCTGGTCTTTAATATATTGACATTTTATTTCAAGCGAACGTGGATTTTCATAGCCTATCACAAGTTCTCCAGTTTTGACATCTACGAGATAAGGTACGCAACCCACTGAGTCCCATCTCTCTTCCAGCCCGTCGGTCACTTTTATATCCTTATAGTCAGTCCAGTTTGCAAAATGCTTTTTCTCATCGCCACGACCGTAGAAAGCCATTCCCATAACGATCTTGTCGCGGGGAACACCCTTTGACAGAAATTCATCCAGCGACTCTTCAACCGAGTGCCATCCGGTCACATCGGAACGATAGAGCGCCGTGTGATGATATGGAGCCTGCCAACCGAGGTCATACGACATGACGTTTATATAGTCAACTACATCGAGGAGTTCGGGAAATTTCAGCGCGCGCGCACTTGCGCCACCCGCCACTGTCAACAGATAGTCGGGACCTATCGCTTCGCGTATATCTTCCATAAGCATCTGGAAATTATCAATATCGTCAGGCGTACCCCCTTCTGACGCAGGAAATTCCCAGTCAAAATCTATACCATCAATGCCATACTGCTCTATCACGCGGCGGCAATCTTTGGCAAACGCTTTACGATTCTCTTCAAAAGCGACCAATTCGGGATATCCGTCATGACTGTTACCACCCATACTGAGGAGCACTTTAAGCGCCGGATTCTGTTTCTTTAAATTTATAACATCCATAAAACGCTTTTCATTATCAATCGTTATGCCGTTTCGCGTCTCGTTGGGATAGCCGAATCCATAGTTAATTCCCGTCACTTTATCGGCAGGTGGAAGCATGTCACCTCCGCCAGCCCATACATAAGCGAGCAACACATACTCCGGTTCCTCACCTGCTTTAGACTCATTAGCTGTATTATTCCGGCATGAAACTGCCGACAATGCAAGCAACAACGTTACTGCGATTACACTCAATCTGTTCATTTATTATATCTTTTTATATTTATACAATTGAAAATCATTCCTTGTAATTAAGCAGACACGCGGCAACAGTGCGGGCAAGCGGATGAAAATCGGCATCAAGTTCCGCGCGCCATATCATTGCACCGCGGAAACCTTTATCCTTTATATAATTGCACTTGATAGCGAGAGAGCGGGGACTATCGTATCCTATTACAAGATTTCCGTCGATATCAGCAACATAGGGAACACATGCAATAGAATCCCACTCGACAGTCTGTCGATCAGTAACTACTATATCTTTATAATCGGTCCAGGACTTAAAATTGACTCCACCGTCACCGCGTCCGTAGAATGCAAGTCCGAGCAACATTTTGTCAGGTGTGACACCTCGTGAAAAGTAGTCCTCAACAACCTCGTCGACCGAACGCCATCCTGTATGTTCCGACCTATAAAGTGCCGTATGATGCCACGGAGCCTGACCTCCGAGATCATAAGCCATCACATTGAAATAGTCAATCACGTCTATAACTTCAGGAACATTTACACCCGGGAGATCACCGCCTCCGGCTATGGTCAGGAGCTTATCAGCTCCGATACTATCCCTGACAGCTTTAAGCACATGTGTAAAATTATCGGCATCCTGTGGCGTTCCACCTTCTCCACCGGGAAATTCCCAGTCAAAGTCGATTCCGTCGATTCCGTATTCACGTATAATACGGGCACAGTCACCGGCAAGCGTGTTACGTTTTGTGGAATCAGCAGCCATTTCCGATAATCCCGAGGCGCAATTTCCACCAATCGTAAGAATCACCTTAAGATCAGGCTTCTGATTTTTTAAGGCTATTACCTCCTTAAAACGCGGCTCGTTTCTGATGACAAGACCGTCATGGGTGTCATTGAGAACAGCAAAAGCATAGTTGATACCGGTAATGTGCTCAGGTAACGGAAGCCCCTCTGCGCCATCCCATACATAAGTTACAACATCATACTGCTTTTTCTCCGATGCATCAGCATTGTCGGCGTGATTCCCGGTTTTGCATGACTGAAATGTCCCAAGGACAGATACAGCAACCATAAAGAATAATTTTCTCATAAATCTGTTACATGAAATATTTTAGTGTGACATTTATTGTAGTTTCAGCTATCGGATGATATAGTTTCTTAATAATTATTACAAAATTACAATAAAATTTGAAACACATGCATATCATTTTATAACAATTTCAATCATAACCTTGCGGCTTGTTACTAATTTATTACAAAATTTGTACAAAATAAACAAATTCATTAATTTTGCGACTTAATTTTTAATCAATTTATCTATGATAAAACTTTTACAACCGACTAAAGCATTTATAGCAGGTACTGTATGCTTGGCTTCAGCATTAAGTGCATGGTCAGCAGCCCCTACCCTATATGGCGTTAAATCCTACAGTCAAGAAATAACCTCCAACGGTATTTTCTCGGTAGAAGCTGTTGAAGGTGCGCAGCCCCAATTTGTATGGGGAAACGGCGATATGATACCCAATGGAGGTGCCGTTTATTGTGACGGGACTCTTTACGTATTGTCTTATTTCAGTATTTATGGAAATGTTTACTGGGGTTACGAGATATGCGATGTTGAAAACGAAACTTACGAATATCTTTTTTTAGAAAATCTTGATCTCGTTACAACTGTTGCAGGAACAACAGGTTACGACCCGACAAGCTCAACAGCTTACGCTGTATGTCTTGCAGATAATACAGGAGAGAACTTCAATCTGTGCACAATCGACCTTCCTACTGCAAAAAAGACTCCCGTTGCACCGCTTCCCCAACGTATATTTACACTCGCTTTTACCGCTACCGGACAACTCTACGGCATCGGTGCTGACGGAATACTCTACAAAATCAACAAATACAACGGAGCACTTACGGAAGTAGGAGCGACAGGTATTATCCCCCGTGTAAACGAATGTGCCGTAATTGACTATGAGACTAACATAATGTACTGGCACTCTACTCCCGAAGAAGATAAAGGCTGTATATATACTGTAGATCTGGAAACCGGTAATGCCGAGCTTCTCACCCAGTTCTCTCCGAGCTACCAGTTATATGGTCTTTTCATCAAACAAAAAGCACAAGTGGGCAACGCTCCGGCAGCTCCGGAAAATCTGGTTGCCGAATTTGACGGTGCAGCTCTCAACGGCTTCTTAAATTTCACGCTTCCCACTCTTGACATCGATGGCGGTCAATTGATCGGTGACATAGACTGGAAAGTCACTCTTGACGGTGAAGAACTCAGCTCAGGCAGTGGAGCTCCCGGTACCGAGGTAGCCGCGCCTATCGTCACTCCTACATCAGGAATCTTCCGTTTTGTAGCTGAGGTAAGTTGCGCAGGACACAACGGAATGTCATCAAACTTACAGCTATGGGTCGGCATGGATACCCCGTGTGCAGTCACTGACATAGAAATCAGTGCTGATGCTCATACAGTTACATTGGACTGGGTTCTGCCTGAAAGAGGTATTAATGGCGGATATGTTGATCATTCAAAAACACGCTACATAATTGATAGAGGTCCCGAGGATGTGACAATTTTTGATAATTATGACAAAACGACATTCACAGAAACATTAGAAGGTCGTAGCGGAACATACCCCGTACTCTATCGTATTACTCCCTATGTTGACGATCTGTATGGTGAACCTGTCATTTCGACTTATGTTCGTGCCGGAGAACCCTTCGTACCGCCGTTTACCATTGACCTCACAGATCCTTTTAATTCTCTTATATTTGACTTTATCGACAGAAATCACGATGGAGCTACATGGTATTACGATTTGGACAAAAACGTAATGTCCTGTATGTGGCCCATAAGTGATGACCGATGCCGTGATGACTGGATGGTCAGCTCTCCTATCAGTCTTGAAGCAGGTAAATACTACACCTTGTCGATTAATATAAGATCCGAAGGCATATGGTCCTATGAAGATCAGATGTATTTCGACATATTTGCCGGAGAACTCGCTGCATATCTCAGCAAGACACCACGTGCTACCGGCATGACAAAGAATCTATTGGAGAAAGAAGATGTTGAGAGCATTGAATGGTACACCCGTACAAGCGAGCCTTTCTCAGTTGACGAATCAGGCATATATTATATCGGTCTGCATGTAACCGGTACGCGCGAAGTACGCAACATCTATAACATACTCCTAAACTCCTTGAAAGTCGAGACACATTCATCTGTTTCGGTTAATGAAAATGATTACGGTTTCTCGGCAACAGCAGGTGAAGGTGTGATCATGATTTCAAATCCCAACGGGGCTCATGTAAGAATTTTCACCCCTTCAGGAGCACAGGTAGCAGCAACAAACGATGTGTCGGCGACTATTTCACTTCACAGCGGCATCTATATCGCAACATGTGAAAACCAATCTGTAAAACTCGTCGTGCGTTAATCTGATTCAACATTTTCTCATACAATAAGAGAGGCGCTTCCTTTAAAAGAAGCGCCTCTCCTGTATTTTTACTAAGCTTAAACCGTATCAATTAACATCGATAACAAGACTTGCAGGGCTGACGCCTTTAGCCTTTGCTTTAAATACCAGTTTACCGGAATTTATTCCTGCCCTGACGATAGCCGTACAAGCACCGCTAAACAGTTCCATTTCGGGATTTTGAAACGGTAACAGACAGGTCGGATCGCCGTTTGCCGTAGCAAGGAACTCACCGGATCCACTGACCTCAAATTTCACAAGACGATTGTCTACCGGCACTAAATTGCCGTCTTTGTCAGCAACCTGGACGGTTATATACACAAGATCATCGCCATCAGAACGAAGTTCTTGTTTGTTTGACGACAATACCAGGTGATGTGGTTTACCGGCAGTACGCACAATCGTTTCATCGACCGGACGTCCGATTGAGTCATAGGCAATCACTTTCAGTTCGCCGGGTTCATACTGCGTCTCGTTCCACATAAGCCGGTATCGGTTCATCACGGTTGAATCGTTTTTAGCCCTCATACCCTGACTCCTGCCGTTTATAAACAGTTCAGCTGACGGATAAGATGTATATACCGTTACCGGAACAATCTCACCTTCATGCCCCTTCCAATTCCAGTGAGGCAGCACATGAAGGGTCGGCGAATCCGTGTTCCATTTCGAGCGATAAAGATAGTAACGATCTTTCGGCAGCGAAGCGAGGTCTATAATTCCGAACATACTACTGTGATTGGGCCATGCGTCGGTATCATAGGGTGACGGCTCACCGAGATAGTCAAATCCTGTCCACACGAATTGCCCCATCAGATAAGGGATATCATCATCCGCTGCAAAGTCTATATCGGGAATATTGGACCACGGGCAATACTCTACGTTATAGGATGACGACTGGTGATCAGGATAAATCATATTGGCACCTACAACAGCAGGCAATTTATAAACACCGCGTGATGAAACGGTTGAAGCTGTTTCGGAACCAATCATCAGCTTTTGAGGCAAAATTTCATAAGCCCGTTCATAATATCCGGGCTTATAGTTAAATCCCGGAATATCAAGAGCTGCGGCAAAACCGTTTTTAAGTACAGCATTAATCTGATCCATGCCGCATGTTACCGGACGTGTCGGATCCTCCCGGTGACATATATCCTGAAGCATAGTGAGTTCGGAAATCCCATCGGGCCCCCACTGACTCGGCACTTCGTTACCGATGCTCCACATCACTACCGACGGATTATTACGGTAATGACGGAGCATGTTGACCATATCGCGTTCAGCCCATTCGTTAAAAATCGAGCCATAACCGTTAGGCGACTTCGGGCGGAATCCCCAGTCATCAAATGGTTCGACCATCATCATAAAGCCCATTTCGTCGCATAACTCGACAAGTTCAGGAGCCGGCATGTTATGAGACGTGCGTATAGCATTACAGCCCATGTCACGCAACAGTTCAAGCTGATGCCGCAATGCCTCCCGGTTAATCGCCGCGCCGAGCGGACCGAGGTCATGATGATTGCACACGCCTTTGAACCGTGTCAGCTCACCGTTAAGGAAAAATCCGCGGTCAGGGATATACTCCAACGATCGAATCCCGAAACGAGTCTCATATTCATCAACTTGACGTCCGTCGGCATACAGACGTGTCACTGCTGTATAAAGTGATGGTGTCGACGGTGACCATAACGACGGATCGGTCACCGTAAAATTCTGTATCAGAGGCTGTCCATGAGCTACAAGCCGTGTCGAATCAGTTGCGACTACAACCCCGTCGGGCGACAGTATGTCCGTAGCAACTTCAACCCACTGTCCTTTCGATGTTCCTGCTACCTCGGTTGTCAGACGCACGGTTGCAAAACCGGTCTCGACATGCGGTGTAACCACATGTGTTCCCCATACAGGGACATGTATGCGGTCAGTAGTCAGAAGCCGCACATTACGGTAAAGACCGGCGCCCGGATACCAACGTGATGACTGAGGCTTATTTTCAAGTTCAACTTCTATCTCGTTATCACCGGGGACAAATGCTCCGTCGGCATTGCAATAGAACGAATTGTAGCCATACGCCCAACGTCCGACTTCCTTTCCGTTGACTTTTACCACCGGATTGCTCATCGCCCCGTCAAAGACAAGCGTAAACGAGCGTCCTGCAGTATCAGGCACATTCACTGTCGTGCGATAAAACCCTTTACCATAATATTTAAGACCACCCGTGCGACCGGTCTTTTCTGTTTTTTCAGTCTCACCGTTCTGCTCGACCGCTACAACTTGCAAATCATTTTCCCGGTCAAAGGGTCCGTAAATAGCCCAGTCATGTGGGACTCTGACATTTTCCCAGGGGGCATTCATACTGTCTCGTGCAAATTCCCAATTATCACGGAGCAATGTCACAGAACGCGCGACTCCATCAGCATGAAACAACAGAAACGACAATGGGACAATTATCCCGATCACATTTTTCTTATACATAGTACATAGTAAAGTTGAATTTATAGGTATTTTTATAACGATAGTCCGGACTTATTTATTACAAAAATAGTATCTTTGTAAATGAATGAATACCTATGCCGAAGTAATATTACCGCTACCGCTTAACACGACATTCACCTATGCCGTGCCCGATGAATTATTATCAGATATAAAAATCGGACACCGGGTTATCGTGCCGTTTGGCAAGAAGCGGTTCTACACCGGTATTGTCGTCTCTCTATCGCCCAAAGCGCCCGAGGGTTATGAGGTCAAAGAAATCGCGCTGTCACTCGATTCATCCCCTATAGTAAAACACCCGCAAGTAAAACTATGGGAGTGGATATCGGATTATTATCTGTGTGCAATAGGTGATGTTTACAAAGCCGCAGTCCCTGCAGGGCTCAAAATAGAGAGCGAATCATTTATTGAAATCAATCCTGACTATGAGATAGACGACTCGTCGGTAACCGACGAGCGTGAAGTCGTCATAATCCAACTGCTGCAACACGAAGGTGCACTCACAATTGATGCGATAGAGAAAAAGACCGGATTAAAAAACATACACCGCACAATTGACCGACTGATCGACCACGGGATCGTAATAATTTCTGAAAAACTTGTGGAGCGTTACCGCTCACGTAAAGAAAATTATGTACGTCCCACGTTTGGACGAGGCGACTTGCAGAAAGCGTTTGAACTTGTCAAGGGGGCTAAGAAGCAGGAGACCATGCTCCTTGCCCTTATCGAACTGACAGGAATCGCCCGTGGAGAAAATCGGGAAGTCAGCCGTGCAGCGCTGCTCGAACGCAGTGCTGCGACATCAGCAATCCTGCTCTCACTTGTCAAGAAAGGTCTTGTCGAAATATATAAAAAAGAGATAAACCGATTTGCTTATGACGGAAGCACCGACGGACCTCTCCCCCGTCTCAGCCAGGCGCAGGATGAAGCGCTTGACCTCATCCACCGTTCTTGGCTCGAGCATGAAGTCACTCTGCTCCACGGAGTAACTTCATCAGGTAAAACGGAGATCTATCAGCATCTGATTGCCGACGCGCTCAACCGAGGACGACAGACGCTTTTGCTCGTCCCCGAAATAGCGCTGACCACTCAGCTCACACGTCGCATGCAAGCCATATTCGGAAACAAAGTGGTTATATATCACTCCAAGTTTTCTGATAACGAACGTGTCGACATCTGGAAACGTCTGCTTCATAGCACCGAGCCGATTGTCGTAATCGGAGCTCGCTCGGCTGTATTCCTGCCATTTGCCAATCTTGGTCTTGTCATTGTCGACGAAGAGCACGAGCAGAGCTACAAACAGTTTGACCCGGCTCCACGATACAATGCTCGCGACACTGCGATTGTTCTTGCCGGAATGCATGGAGCAAAAACACTGCTCGGAAGCGCAACACCTACAATCGAGACATATTACAAGGCTAAAACCGGAAAATTCGGGCTCGTCACCCTTTCAGTAAGATACAACAATGTCAAACTCCCTGACATAAAGGTCATTGACATGAATCATGCGCGTAAACATTATCTCACCAAAGGCGTATTCGGTACCGATACGCTTAAACTTGCGCATGAAACACTGTCCCGCAAAGACCAAATAATATTTTTCCAGAACCGACGCGGGTTCTCCCCTATTGCAAGATGTAAACAATGTGCCTGGACTCCGCGATGCCAGAATTGCGACGTAGCGCTGACCTATCACCGGGATATAGATCGGCTCGTGTGCCATTACTGCGGTGCCACCTACCCGCTGCCACGCGTATGCCCGCAATGCAAGGAGCCGGCTATCGAGACTATCGGCTACGGTACCGAACGCATCGAGGACGAAGTCGTGTCGATGTTTCCTGACCACAAAGTGTCACGCATGGATCTCGACACGACACGCAATAAGGACGGGTACGAAACGATTATCGACAGTTTCTCAAACCACAAAAGCGATATCCTCATAGGTACCCAGATGGTTACAAAAGGGCTGGACTTCGGGGGTGTAAGTATGGTTGCAGTCCTTAATGCCGACGCAATCATCAACTTCCCCGACTTTCGCTCATCAGAACGTGCGTTCAACATGCTTGAACAGATTTCAGGAAGAGCCGGACGCCGTCAGGGATCAGAAGCAACGGTAGTCGTTCAGACAATGCAGCCGGAGCACCCTATAATCGGGTTTCTCCTTTCACATGACTATACCGGATTTTATGATGCCGAACTTCAGCAAAGACGGCAATTCAACTATCCTCCATTTACCCGCGTCATATATATCTATCTGAAACATCGTGACCGGCTGGCGATAGGCAATATTGCGACTATATACACCAACCGGCTCCATCAACTGTTCGGGAATAGAGTGCTTGGACCGGAGAAACCGCTTGTAGAGCGCGTCAACTCTCTGTACATAAGAAAAATCATGCTTAAAGTTGAGGTCGATGCCTCAATGAAAAAAGTGAAAGAGATACTTCGTGCCGTATACGAGGAAATGCACCAGAATCCCGAGATGAAAAGCACAACCGTCTACTACGACGTTGACCCCATGTAACGTTAGGACAATAAAAAAACCTGACTCCGCACATACTGGGGAGCAGGCTTTAATTTCAAAAATTCAGAATTTTGGTTAACTCGGTCTTGCCGGGGTCAATGGCAATTATATGACCGTTCTTATTCAACAAAAAAGTTTTTAAACCGTTGGTTAAAGCAAATTCTTCCTTTATACGGGAAACTTGCTGACCGTTAACATAGAATTGCTTGCAAGCATCGAGATTGTCATGAGCCACAACCTCTTTAAAGAGGTTCTCGCTACGGTCAAAATTGACTGCAACCATGTCAATCACTCCATTGGTATCAATATTACCTAACAACGATACGTAATCGTTACACTGAAGCCGTGAACGGGCATCACCCGACGACCAAAAAGTCAGTAACACGTATTCGCCTTTCAAATCGTCCAGTGAAAACTTCTCGCCATCCGATCCGATCACCAGTGAGGGTGACTTATATCCGTTAAGAGGCGCTACGTTACGATTGGAGTAAGCTGAACCGAATACCAATAGAACTGCGAAGCACGCAATCATGAAAATAGCTTTCTTCATTTCGTTCAATTTATGTTCACACTAAGAAACCTGACGCATAATTATCAACTGAAAATTCAGTCAAGACTAAAAGTCAGCGTCACGAATCCCGCCGATTTTCGGCATCGCATCATCTCTATGATGCAGTATGTGGTTACTAAAACCGATGCAAAGTTAATAAAAAAAGTTATCTCTACAAAATTACATGGCTATACATCACCACATTAAGGGTTTCCACCCGCACTTAAAGCGTCTGCCGGTGCATGTTTCAACGGTTTGTTAAAAATTGCAAACCAATCGCCGTCAATACCTTTTATCATGGCTTATAACCTGATTTAAGAAGTATATCAACACCTTTATCAGCAGAATCAGACAACAGCTGATGCAACGTTATATCTTTGTTATTATCAAGATAACTTTTTACTATATTATATCCGATAAACCGCCCCATACGCCCCGGAGCACCATCAAAAAGTCCTGACGTGTATGGTGCGGGGCCCAGCAGCCGCGCAGCATCGAAATCCGATGTCGAGTAAAGCAGATTCTGCCTTATCAAGGCGTCCCATGCTGCATGCTCTCCATCACGCGCCGCTTTTAACTGCCCGGAGGTATATCCCAATGCTTCCGTAAGGTCGGCATCAGGAACAACATCCATCACAGCCGCCAGCACCGCTCCGTCATAGATCATGCGCTCAAGCACGGTAGTACAAGACGTCACATTCATAGGATAATTCACCGAAATCAGCGCTTCTGCAACATCATAGGGTAAATGACGCGGCGTTTTGAGCGCACGACGGAACGTCTCCATCGATCCGTAGCCCGGATAATCAGCTCCTAGATAGTGATTAAGAGCAATCACCGTCATAGAATCGCCTACAACAATTGACTGACGATAGGGCGAAACCACCGTATACACCTCTCCGACAGCTGTCCCGGGGAAATCGCTCGCCAGTTTCTGTTCCATCGCTCCCAGCACACGCCTTATTGAATCGACAGCCGTAAATCTTGACAAGACATCGGGACCAAACACATTGACAGCAGGCAATCCCGACAATTCTTCAGCCGCCGAGTCAAGATCAGAAGCATCCAACTCCATCAAGGCGGCGTACACGTTTAGCCCTTCCGACAACTCCTGAACCGCGCGGCTTCTGTCAGCAGGCGTCATAGTCCCATAAACAGTAAGGAAACTGTCTATCCTGTTAAATTCTATCGCTCCGGCATCGGAACCTGTTCTTGCACATCCGCTAAGAATAATGGCAATGCACCCTGTTTCTATAACTTTTTTTAATCTCATATCTCAAAATATCTACTGTGCAAATTTAAACATAATCACCTTACTTTATAAAAAAGCTGTTCCGTTTTTCCAATTATTGATTCTTTTCGGGATAAAAAGCGGCACAAAGAGGTGATTTTAGATGTTAAATGCGTAAATTTGCATTGTAAACAGCCCACATGATTAAACATGTATCAAATATAGCAACAATCGCCACGGTAATTTTGTTGACTTTTACCGCGTTGCCTCTTTTTGCCAAAGATTTCACCGTTGTTATTGACCCCGGACATGGCGGTAAAGACTGTGGAGCCCGCGGCGTGTCTCTCTATGAAAAGGATATAAACCTCGCAGTTGCAAAAAAACTCGGTGACAAAATCGAGAAAAACCATCGTGATGTAAAGGTTATCTTTACACGAAAAAGAGATACCGATGTAGCGTTGAAAGAACGTCCCGAAATAGCCAATAAAGCCAATGGCGACCTCTTTATATCAATACATGTAAACTCTGTGGACCGCAAAGCGCGTAACCGCAAGACCATAAACGGAGCAGAGGTATACACGCTCGGGCTGCACCGTAGCGATGACAATCTCGCCGTAGCGATGCGAGAGAACGCAGTCATGGCTCTTGAAAGTGACTATACTGAGGCTTATCAGGGATTTGACCCCGAATCATCGGAGTCATACATAATATTTGAACTAAGTCAGAGCCGACACATGGACATGAGCATCGAGTTTGCCGATCTTGTACAGCAGCAACTCATAGAACATGCAGGTCGCGCAGACAAAGGTGTAAAACAGGCTGGATTTTGGGTACTATGGTCCACGTCCATGCCATCAGTCCTTATCGAACTTGATTTCATCTGCAACCCGACTCAAGAAAAATACCTCGGGTCAGAAAAAGGTCAGGACGAACTTGCCGAAGCAATAAGCCGGGCGTTTGACACGTATCTTGCTAATCATAGCCAACAGACTGAATTACAAAAAAGTGTGATACCAACAGAACCTGTTGAACCGTTAACGCCAGCCGTGTCACGCATCGAGACCGCCGATGGCAAGGTCTCTACCTATCATATCCAGATCATGACAAGCAACGCGTTGCTCGACCTTCAATCACCGGAATTTAAAGGTCTGAAACATTTGAACTACTATCAGGAAAATGACATTTATAAATATATCTACGGATCTTTTCCGACTTTCAACAAGGCAAGCAAAGGTTTGAAATCAATAAAATCAAAATTCCCGCAAGCATTCATAATAGAAATGCGGGACGGGAAACGCACCAATTAGAGAAACATTATAATTAATTTGTAACAGAATACATTAACACTATATGAAACGAAATTTTATAATCGGACTCTGCGTGATAGCAGCACTCGGAATCCTCTTTTTCGGAATCGAATATCTAAAAGGAATCAACTTGTTCAAACCATCGAACTATTATCTTGTATCTTATACCAACGTCACCGGACTATCAGTTTCGGCACCGGTAACCGTCAACGGGTTCAAGGTCGGACAAGTGCGTAGCATAGAATATGAGTACGATAATCCCGGACACGTGCTTGTAGAACTAAGTCTCGACAAATCCCTGAAAATTCCAAGCGGATCAAAAGCTATTATTGAAAGCGACATGCTTGGAACAGCCACAATCAAACTTGAAATGGCTGAACACGATGAATTTCATGAGATCGGAGACCGGCTGACAGGTGTCACATCAGGTGGTATAATGGATAATATCTCTAACGACCTGCTCCCTGCCGTCAGCAATGTCTTCCCTAAAATTGACTCTCTACTGACTTCTATCAATACGCTTGTAGCCGACCCGGCTCTGCTTAACTCAATAAAGCGTCTTGACGCCATAACATCAAATCTTGACGCAACGATGTCAAAGCTCAATAAATCGGTTTCAACCCTCCCCGCGGTAATGAACGACGTCAAAAGTGTCACAGGTAATTTCACTGAAATATCTGAAAATCTCAATGAAGTAGCCGAACAGTTAAAAGATATGCCACTCGACTCCACGTTAAGCAATGTATATGTAGTAACCGAGAACATCAAACGCCTCACAAATGAGTTGTCCAACCCCAATTCGTCGTTGGGGCTCTTACTTAACGACCGACAGTTGTATGACAATCTGACCGGCGCAACCGGCAGTCTCGACTCGTTGCTTATAGACATAAAGAAAAACCCAAAACGATATATCAGCATCAAACTTCTCTGATTATAAATCCGACAATATAGATTTTTTAGCGTATGAGATTCCCGGTATGTTCCCTTGTGCAGATACCGGGAATATTTTTGGACCATGTTACATTAAAGCGGCAATATTATTTAGACCTATTCTAAATAACCGATTAAACTATTTTATCTCATAAAAAGTCCTTAAACTCGGTATTCATCCCAGTTTGTGCTTAAAGTATTTATTTAACACAATAACACCAAACGCAGTGTGTAGCAACATATAAAAATCTACATATCAAAATATTACAGACAAAATCACAATAAAAGATTTAACTAATCTAATCTACCAAACATAACACCCTGACAATCAGAAGCGTTGATTACATTCGTAAAATCCAAATTTTAATCCAATTGTTTTTCATTTTTTTTATTCGGAAATTTGTATTGGAAAAGATTAGCCCCTATAGACCGAACAATGATTGAACAAAACCACATATCACTCTGGGAAAAATGTCTTGAAATATTCAAAGACAACATCCCGTCTGAGCAATATGACACCTGGTTCAAGCCGGTATCATCCCTCAGATTTGAGGACGGAAAACTCACGCTTTGCGTTCCGTCCCCATATTTCGCCGAGCATCTTGAGGAACATTTCCTCAACATAATCGGCGCAACCATACGTCGCATATACGGCGAAAACATTCAATTGTTCTATCATTTCGATCAAATCAAAAATCAGCCCGATACAAAAATAGATGTCCGCAGCGGTAATCCCAGCCAGGTTATCAAACCCGCTGCTCCAGCTAATCCGTTCCAAACACCGGTAGATATTGCCATTGACTCTCAGCTCAACCCACGATATACTTTCGAAAATTACTGCGGGAGCATGAGCAACAAAATAGCCCGCACAATAGGTGAAACCATCGCAACAAACCCATCGTGCAAGACATTCAATCCGCTATTCATCTTCGGACCATCGGGTGTCGGAAAAACCCATCTCGTGCATGCAATAGGAATACGCATCAAGGAAAACAATCCGGCTACACGCGTTCTATATATAAATGCACGCCTGTTTGAAAGCCAATTCACGACAGCAAGCCGAAACGGAAAGATCAACGAATTTATCAATTTCTACCAGAGCATAAGCGTCCTCATCATCGATGACATCCAGGA
Source organism: uncultured Bacteroides sp. (assembly GCA_964442005.1). GTDB lineage: Bacteria > Bacteroidota > Bacteroidia > Bacteroidales > Muribaculaceae > JAAVFS01. The sequence goes on from CAYTWG010000031.1 coordinate 17,256, forward strand.
CCTTATGAATAAGGAAAAAACTCAGAACGCATTCTTTCACATATTCAACCACCTGTATCTCAACGGCAGACAGATAATACTGACGAGCGATTGCAGCCCCTCCCAGCTAAAAGGGATGCCAGAGCGACTCCTCACCCGCTTCAAGAGCGGCATGACGGTAGAGCTTGAGCGCCCTGACCTGGAATTGAGAAAAGACGTACTGCGCCAGAAAGCTGAGTTTGAAGGTCTCTCTATTGACACAAGCGTGCTTGACTTCATAGCTGAAAACGTAACAGGCAGCATCCGCGAACTTGAGGGCGTAATGGTGTCACTCGTAGCCCATGCCACAGTCCTATCGCAGGACATAAACATCGAATTGGCACGTAATGTGCTGTCCAATACAGTCAAAGTCTCCAAATGCCAACTCAATTTTGAGATAATTGCCGAGCAAGTAAGCGCATACTACAAGATCGATCCGGAACAGATATTCACAAAATCACGTAAGCGTGAAATATCTGACGCCCGACAAATGGTGATGTATATGGCGAAAAAACACGCGAAAATGCCGCTTACAGCAATAGGCACACGACTGTCCCGTACACACGCCACCGTGCTTTATGCATGCAAGAATATCGAAGAACGCCTTCCTATTGAAAAACAACTGCAGGAAGATATAAGCAAAATCGAAGGCACACTACTCCACTGATTACAAACCGTTTTTCTTATGAATTAAAAAATCCGATTCCCTGTGTCAGGTCGTCGGATTTTTTTTGTTTAAGCCGGCTAATACAATTCCGGGGGCACTACGGCATTTTGTATCCCGACTTTTCTATGAAGTCCATAAAAACTTTTGAGAAATATTCGTTATTCTCACGCGGGTAACGCACATCAGTAAAGACTTGCGCTAACGTCTCTTTATTATTTTCAGCAACAAATCGCCCACTGTCGGAACGCAATTCCTTCTCCTTATATATATCATCGATTGCAACTGCATCATAATCATGATACGTCTCTTTATGCACGATACCTTCAACAGGGAGACGACCGCAATCCTCAGGTAATCCATCAGCTGGATATCCCACAGCAAGCGTAACCACAGGAATCACCATCGAAGGCAACCCCAGCACTTCCGAGATTAAAGGAGCATTGTAAGTTGTGGTACCCAAATAACAGCATCCCAGCCCATTAATCTCGGCAATAGCATTAAACTGCTGAGCATATATGACCGTATCAATAACAGCAGTCATGAACGACTGAAAATTATCATAGCCCGGAACAGCATTACGTTGACGACACCATTTTACAAACCGATTAAAATCGGCGCAGAAAGTGAGCAACACATTACATCCTGTAACCGCCGGCTGATTAAAGTGAGCGGGCGCAAGCTTCTCCTTAATCGCAGCATCACGCGTAACTATAACACTATAAAGCTGCATATTACCCGTTGTAGGCGCATGTGAAGCTTTAAGCAACATTTCTGATAATAACGTCTCCGAAATTTCCTGATTAGAGAAATTTCTGACAGTACGACGGTCGGTCCAATAGCTGTTTACATTCATAAATTCAGATTTTATATACGGCAAATTTACATATAATTAATTTAATACCAAACACCCGATTACATCTATCAGAAAATTTCGAGCATGCGTACTATTGCATAAACCACTATACAACAACATATTATCGAATGATTTTGGAAAACTTTCAAATATGTAGATAAATTATTCTCGCTTTATTTGGTTACAAAACTTTTTTTTGCAAAATTTGCGGTCATATTTCACCAAGAGGATATCTCTCTTACTTATTTTCTTTTTAATCTCGTGGAAACGAAAAATTACAGTTATGACGAAGCGTACAAAGCTACGCTTGACTATTTTAATGGAGACGAACTTGCTGCACGAGTATGGGTCAGCAAATATGCTCTCAAAGATTCATTCGGCAACATTTATGAACTGACGCCCGATGACATGCACCATCGCATAGCATCGGAAATAGCTCGGATAGAAGCGAAATACAGTAACCCGATGAGCGCCGATGAAATATTTTCCTACATGAAAGATTTCCGATATATCGTTCCTCAGGGCAGCCCCATGACCGGTATCGGCAACAACTATCAGATAGGCTCTCTTTCCAACTGTTTTGTAATAGGTATTGACGGCAACCCCGACTCCTATGGAGGTGTGATACGTATAGACGAAGAACAGGTGCAACTCATGAAACGTCGTGGCGGTGTTGGACACGACCTGTCTCACATACGTCCCAAAGGAACAGCGGTGAAAAACTCGGCACTGACCTCGACAGGGCTTGTACCATTCATGGAGCGTTACTCCAATTCCACACGTGAAGTTGCCCAGGACGGACGCCGCGGTGCCCTTATGCTCACTGTCAGCATCAAACATCCCGATTCAGAAGCGTTCATTGACGCCAAACTCACTGAAGGGAAAATCACCGGAGCCAATGTGTCGGTACGCATCGACGACAATTTCATGAAAGCAGCTACCGAGGACACAACCTACACACAGTGCTACCCTATCGACTCGGAAAATCCCACTGTAACAAAAGAAATAAACGCCAAAGAACTTTGGGGCAAAATAATACACAACGCATGGAAGTCAGCTGAACCGGGTGTATTATTCTGGGACAAGATTATACGTGAATCAGTCCCTGACTGCTACGCCGACCTCGGATTCCGTACAATCTCGACCAACCCTTGCGGAGAGATTCCGCTATGTCCCTACGACAGTTGCCGCCTGCTTGCAATAAATCTCTATTCTTACGTTAAAAATCCGTTCACTCCTGAAGCCTACTTTGATTTTGACCTTTTCAAGACCCACGTAGCAAAGGCTCAGCGTATAATGGATGATATTATAGACCTCGAGATGGAGAAAATCGACGCTATCCTCGCAAAAATCGATAGCGATCCCGAGACTGAAGAGGTGAAAAGCGCAGAACGTAATCTATGGCTGAAAATAAAGACCAAAACTCTTAAAGGTCGACGCACGGGTGTAGGTACAACAGCCGAAGGCGACATGCTTGCCGCGCTCGGGCTGCAATACGGAACCGAAGCAGCTACCGATTTCTCCGAAAAGGTACACCGCGAACTTGCCCTCGCCGCCTATAAATCTTCGGTAGAGATGGCAAAAGAGCGCGGAGCGTTTGAAATATTCGATGCCGAACGCGAGAAAAACAATCCGTTCATCAACCGTCTACGCAACGAGTGTCCCGAGCTATATGCCGACATGGTAAAATACGGTCGCCGCAATATAGCCTGCCTTACGATCGCGCCTACCGGTACGACCAGTCTGATGACCCGTACGACATCAGGTATTGAACCTGTATTCATGCCTGTCTATAAACGCCGTCGTAAAGTCAATCCCAATGATACGGATGTTCGCGTTGACTTTGTCGATGAGAATGGCGACGCTTTTGAAGAATACATCGTCTATCATCCCAAGTTTGTTGACTGGATGAATATCAACGATATTCCTGTCAAAGATGACTATACACAAAAAGAAATTGACGCGATAGTGGCACGCTCGCCCTACGCAGGAGCGACAGCCAACGATGTCAACTGGCTTGAAAAAGTAAGAATGCAGGGACGCGTCCAGCAATGGGTCGATCATTCGATATCGGTGACTATCAATCTGCCCGCTGACGTGTCGGAAGAGCTCGTCAACCAGCTTTACGTAGAGGCATGGAAATCGGGATGCAAGGGGTGTACCGTCTATCGTGACGGATCCCGTTCAGGTGTGCTCATAGCGATCGAAAAGAAGCCTGAACCCATCGCCGACAAACCTCATGTCGCCAAACGCCCCATCGAACTTGAAGCCGACGTTGTGAGATTCCAAAACAACAAAGAAAAGTGGATTGCATTTGTGGGACTCGTCGACGGAAAACCCTATGAGATATTTACCGGACTCGCTGATGACGAAGATGGCATCTTCTGTCCCAAGTCAGTCACTCACGGCAAGATCATCAAAGCCATTGACAGCGAGGGCAACAAGCGTTATGACTTCCAGTTTATCAACAAACGCGGCTACAAGACCACCATCGAAGGACTGTCGGATAAGTTTAACCCCGAATACTGGAACTACGCCAAACTTATCTCAGGTGTATTACGCTACGGTATGCCCATTGACCAGGTGCTGAAACTCGTCTCAGGACTCGAACTTGACAGCCAGTCAATAAACACATGGAAAATGGGTGTTGAACGAGCTCTGAAAAAATATCTCCCCAACGGCACTCAAGCAAGCGGGCAGCGCTGCCCCAACTGCGGACAAGAGACACTTGTCTATCAGGAAGGTTGTCTGATATGCACATCATGCGGCACGTCAAAATGCGGATGACACTCATACAAATGTTAAATTAGTAATAAAAGCCAAATCAGAGACAAACTTTTTCCTCTGATTTGGCTTTTCTCATTAAAATTCTCACTAAATTTAAACCGTGATTTAAAAACTATCATACCTTACATTTTATTACTATATGAAACTATCGTTCAATATTGATTATCGTACCAACTGGGGCGAATCGATCTACATCTGTGGTGACATTCCCGCTCTTGGAAATAACGATCCCGGAAAAGCGGTATGCCTCAATCCGGTCAGCAGCACCGGATGGGGAATTGAGATCGAAGTGCCGGCAACAACCAAGTCGTTCGCATATAGATACTTCGTCAGAAATGAGAAAGGCTACACGCGCCACGAATGGGGACACGGTCACGTCTTCACACCCGGAAAGAGCATCAAGAAATACAATATCATCGACTATTGGCAGGATATGCCCGGAGACAAGCCGTTTTATTCGTCAGCGTTTACCGAATGTATCTGTCGCCGCGACAACCGCGACAAAGCGATCACCCCTCATCGCGGGATGTTGACAATGACAGCTTTCGCTCCAATGATTGCCTCGGATGAAGTCCTTGCCATCACCGGCGGATGCGAACAGCTTGGCAATTGGGACACTTCCAAAGCGACTGTCATGAATGACAACGGATATCCACTATGGAGCATAAATATCGATGGCAAGAGTCTGCCCGCCTACTTTGAATACAAATTTCTGATTCTAAAAAAAGACACCCGCGATGTCGTAGCGTGGGAAGCCTCCGACAACCGCCGTCTCTCGATTGTAAACCATGACACTGACAGCGCCATAACTATTGACGGACTCAGATTTGTCAACCCCTACACCAACTGGAAAGGTGCCGGCGTAGCAATCCCCGTATTTTCGCTGCGCTCGGAGGATGATTTCGGCGCCGGAGACTTTTTTGACCTGATGAAAATGGTAGACTGGGCGGTAGCTACGGGGCAGAAGTTTATACAGATTCTGCCGATCAACGACACTACGATGACTCATACGTGGACCGACTCCTATCCCTATAATGCCAACTCAACATTTGCCCTGCATCCAATGTATCTGCGCATCACGGAACTTGGCAAACTTAAAGACAAGACACGCCGCGAATATTTTGAGAATCTATCAAAGGAACTCAACGTCCTTGAAGAGATTGACTATGAACGCGTGACAGAAGGCAAAATCCAATACACCCGCGAAATTTTCGCACAGGAAGGAGATAACGTATTAAAAAGCAAAGACTTCAAGAACTTCATTGCTGCCAACGAGAGCTGGCTCAAACCCTACGCAGCATTCTGTGTGCTACGTGACCGTTTCCATACACCCGATTTCAATCAATGGGAAGAGTATAAAGTCTATGATGCCGATGCAATTGCCCGTTTTGCCGAAGATAATATCAACGACATCAACTTTGTCTACTATCAGCAGTTCCATCTTGACCGTCAAATGCATAAAGTGACCGACTATGCCCACGCACACGGAGTCGCTATCAAAGGCGATATACCCATTGGCATATCTCGCACAAGCGTAGACGCATGGATTTCACCCAGATTGTTCAACCTTGATTGTCAGGCTGGTGCTCCGCCCGATGATTTCTCTGTATTGGGACAGAATTGGGGCTTCCCGACCTACAATTGGGAAGAAATGAGTCGTGACGGGTTTGCCTGGTGGAAGGCACGTTTCCGCAAAATGGCAGAATACTTTGACGCATACCGCATAGATCATGTACTGGGATTCTTCCGTATCTGGCAGATTCCGATGAATGCAATCCACGGACTACTCGGCATCTTCAATCCTGCTCTACCATTCACACCCGAGGAGATGCGCACTGGATATGATTTCCACATCAATCTTGACATACAGACCCGTCCGTACATCATGGATTGGTTCCTCAGGGACTTCTTCGGAGAATTTACCGATGAGGCACGTGCCCGATTCCTCAACGACAACGGAAACGGACGATACGCACTCAAGCCTGAGTTTGACACTCAGCGCAAGGTAGCGGACTATTTCGCCACACAAGAAAAGAACGACAAGAACACCCTTATATGCAATGCTCTGATGGGACTTATCGACAACGTGCTTTTCATCGAGGATCCCGTGGAAAAAGGGAAATATCACCCACGCATATCTGCTCAGAGCACCTATATCTACCGTTCGCTCAGCGATTATGAAAAATGGAATTTCGACCGACTTTACAATGATTTCTTCTATCGCCGCCATAACGATTTCTGGTATGACAAAGCGATGTGGAAACTACCTCCGCTCATCGACGCGACTGACATGCTTACCTGTGCCGAGGACCTCGGTATGATTCCCGACTGTGTACCAGCTGTAATGCACAATCTCGAGATACTGTCGCTTGAGATACAGCGCATGCCTAAAGATCCTGCCACTGAATTTGGCAACACATGGGCTTATCCATATTACTCTGTATGCACCACATCGACTCACGACATGGGAGGAATACGCCAATGGTGGGAAGAAAACCGAGAGGCTACGCAGCGTTTCTTCACTAATGTTCTCCATGGAACAGGTACCGCACCTTACTTTGCCGAGCCGTGGATTTGCGAAAAAATCGTCGACCTGCACCTGAAATCACCTTCAATGCTGTGCATCCTTCCTCTTCAGGACTGGCTGTCAATCGACGGTAAACTGCGCCGCGAAAATCCATACAAGGAACAGATCAATGTCCCGGCAAACTCACGACACTACTGGCGATACCGCATGCATCTTACCCTTGAGCATCTGCTCGAGCAGGGGACTTTCAACCGACGACTTTCCAATCTCATAAAAGACAGTTCCCGATAATCTTCAACCGGCATACCAACCGGTTGTACAAAACAGAGCGGCGACAGAGTCAATCACTGATTCCGTCGCCGCCATTTTTATATGTCTAATTTTTGCTGTTCTATCAATTTCAATTACTCCTCATCGCCGAGGGTCTGTTTCATGCCGCGTATCATATTTTTTATTTCATTGTCTTTTTTCAGACCGATTATAAGACCTAAAACACCACCGGCGATCCCGGCGATAGCCAACGAAACATCTATACTCCAAAATTCATATATGAAGAAAACCAAGGCCGGAATCAGCATAATCATCGAACCGAGCCATATACGCTGACGCAAAATACCGAACTTAACACTTTCTTCAAACGCAATCTTGACCGGCATGGTGATCAAATCTATACGGCTAAGCCTATAATACATATATATATTACAAACCGCCATAATCCAACAGAAAGCCGAATAAATCACCATAAAAGCACCCGAGAAGCTTAATTCTCTCGACAGACAAATTATAAAAAGAGGCGCGATAAATCCCACTATCGAGAGTCTCACAAAATTACGTTGTAACTTATGTTTATATTCTCCGGCACGGCCACGCTTAAGCTCAGCCATCAATCTCATATTTTCATCCTCAAGGCGATTCACCCGCGTTTCGAGAGTGCGCCACGATTGTCTCATTTCTTCTAAATCCATCTTTGATATTAATTATGGTTCAGCTCCATTATCATTCATTACCGTAATCGACAAGTTTCTGTTTGATGCGCCGCAAGCGCGATGCGATATTATTTCGGGAGATACCTGTAATCTCTGAAATCTCATCATAACTTTTCTCGTCAAGCCAAAGCAGAATAATCGCTTTCTCAAGTCTATTGAGACGTGAAATCAGACGATACATCTCGATAAGATCGGCTCGCCGTGACGAGTCCTCCACAGATATCTCATTAAGAATATCATCAATGGGCGAGTTCACCTCATATTTGCGGTTTCTGCGATAATCGGTAACGCATGTATTGAGACACGTACGATAAATCCAGGTCGAAACCTTTGACTCTCCCCTGAACCGTTCTATCCCCTGCCACAGATTGGCAAGACAGTCCTGATACAAATCTTTGAAATGCTCGCCGTCCGAGGCATACATATAGCACACCTTTGAGATCATGGAACTATACTGATCCATAATTTCTTTAAAGTACCGATCTTTCTCCGATTTATTCATTCAGACAGTAATGAGAGAACTATTCTTTATTGGCTATTACACCTCATTAGACGCAACAGCCTGTCAATAGTTGCATCCCGCAACAAATTTTACATTTATTAACACAGCCAAATAATCTCCGGCACACGATAGTCTTAATTCAAGAGTCAAGACAAGCTTCGCTATCGGTCCACCCTCTAAAGCATTTTGGGATTCAATGAGTGTTGTCTGAATCAGCGGTATTAAAACATGGAAGTTACCGATTCAAAATATGAAAAGCGAACATTATAATAAAAGGAAATCGCTCAGACTATTGTGATTCAATAATCCAAGCGATTTTTATAAAGTGTCCGAAATGAGACTCGAACTCACACGAGCGAAAGCTCACTACCCCCTC
>CAYTWG010000032.1:0-25822 GCA_964442005.1 uncultured Bacteroides sp.
GAGATCTTTGAGATTTCCCATTTTCTTGATCTGTTGAATCTGGTTAAGGAAGTCATTGAAGTTAAACTGGTTCTTGGCTATCTTACGCTGAAGTTTCTTGGCTTCTTCTTCGTCAAATTCCTGTTGTACTTTCTCGACGAGAGAGACCACATCGCCCATGCCGAGGATACGGTTTGCCATACGGTCGGGATAGAACGTGTCAAGCGCGTCAAGTTTTTCTCCTGTACCGATAAACTTGATCGGTTTGTTGACCACAGTGCGTATCGAAAGAGCAGCACCGCCTCGTGTATCACCGTCAAGTTTAGTCAGAATCACACCGTCAAAGTCAAGACGGTCGTTAAATTCTTTTGCCGTGTTGACAGCGTCCTGACCGGTCATCGAGTCAACGACAAATAAAATCTCCTGAGGCTTTATCGCTTTTTTGATAGCTTCAATCTCGTTCATCATCTGCTCGTCGACAGCGAGACGACCTGCAGTATCGACTATCACCAAATCCAGGTGGTTAGTCTTTGCATATTGTATAGCGTTTTGAGCGATCTCTACAGGATTTTTATTGCCATCTTCGGTATATACAGGTACATTAATCTGTTCACCGAGTACTTTCAGCTGATCGATTGCGGCGGGACGGTAGACGTCACCCGCTACCAGCAGAGGACGTTTTCCCTTTTCACTCTTGAGCTTCTTAGCAAGTTTACCTGAGAAAGTGGTCTTACCCGAGCCTTGTAGACCTGACATGAGGATTACCGTGGGGTTTCCTGACAGATTGACCGGACTGTTCTCTCCGCCCATCAGTTGGGTGAGTTCATCATGCACAATCTTAATCATGAGTTCCTTGGGCTTGAGTGACTTGATGACGTCCTGACCCATAGCCTTTGCCTTGACGGTATCGCAGAATGTCTTGGCTACCTTATAGTTTACGTCGGCATCGATAAGAGCGCGACGCACGTCCTTCATTGTTTCGGCAACGTTTATTTCCGTGATCTTGCCTTGACCTTTCAGGATTTTAAAACTTTTCTCAAGTTTATCGCTTAGATTCTCAAACATGTCGTATATGTTGCAGTGGGGTTATTTTTTTTATTATTTAAGACGGTTGGTTGCAGTGTCGGGGAATACGACTGCGGGTTTGAAATTTTTAGCCTCTTCAAACGGCATCAGTGCATAGCTCATGATAATTACGATGTCACCCGGCTGTACTTTGCGTGCTGCCGCACCATTCAGACAGATTACTCCTGAGCCGCGCTCACCTTTTATAACGTATGTGTCAAATCGTTCACCATTGTTGTTGTTTACGATATAAACTCTTTCACCGGCTATAAGATTTGCCGCATCGAGAAGATCCTCGTCAATAGTTATGCTGCCTATATAGTCGAGACGTGCCTCGGTCACCGTCACCCGGTGAATCTTGGATTTCACTACTTCAATCTGCATCATATTTCAATATTTTATATTGTCAATGAGTCTTACGTTGCCGCAGTAAACAGTCACACATCCGACGGGGCGCATGCCGCCGGGGATATCTCCCCAGTCTTTTATCGGTTGCATGGTGAGCGGATTTACAATTTCGTAATATTCCACTTCCATGTGGGGAAATGAGTTTATTTCACTGATCACATAGTGCTTTGTTGCCTCTACGGAGTGATTTTTAGCCCATTCTATACTTGACTCAAGGGTACGGTGTATTGCCGGGGCTATTTCGCGCTGTTCGGGTGTGAGTCTTACATTGCGGCTGCTCATGGCAAGACCGTCATCCTCACGCTTGATAGGGCAATCGACAATCTCCAGGTCAAATCCTTCAAGCTCAACCATTCGGCGTATAACGGCAATCTGCTGGAAGTCCTTTTCTCCGAAATATGCCCGTGTAGGATTGACCATTGCGAAAAGCTTGCTTACGATCTGAGCGACACCGTTGAAATGTCCGGGGCGCATGGCTCCTTCCATTACCTCGGCAACCGGTCCGAGATCAAACACACGGGTGTCTTCTTCCGGATAGATCTCTTCAACTGTCGGGATGAATGCATAGTCGACATTTGCCGCTTCGAGTTTCCGGCAGTCAGCTTCTTCTGTACGAGGATAAGTCTTAAGGTCCTCGGGGTTATTGAATTGTGTGGGGTTGACAAAGACGCTGACCACCACAATATCATTCTCTTTGCGGGCACGTTCGATAAGAGATACATGTCCAGCGTGGAGCGCACCCATCGTGGGAACAAGACCTACGGTCTTTCCGTCGGATTTGGCTGCTTTGACAGCTTTTTTCAGCTGCTCCACTGTTCTGATTATTTCCATATATTTTATTATATGTGTATTTTTTTACTTCAGATTGCAAAATTACAAAATATTCGATAACCGACAATTGCTCGACCGATTTTTTACATGACGATTTCATTATATGACCGTAAATCATCCGTATGATTACGTGCGGTCATAATTCCGGCGTTAAAAAATTTGGATAGATTGGTAATGTTGCGTAATTTTGTGTCGTGATTTGCATAGATGAACATATAGAATATCTGTTAAGACGCCACGACTGTGTGGTGGTGCCGGGGTGGGGTGCATTTGTAGCTCAGTATTGTGATGCATCGTATGATGCTGACAATGAGTGTATTCTTCCTCCGTGCCGTGCCGTGTCATTCAATGAGTCGATCATTCATAATGATGCGCTCCTGGCAACCTCGGTTTCCCGTCGTGAGTCCATCGGATATGACGCGGCTGTTGCCGGGATAGATGCTGCGGTAGTAGCACTTCGCCATCAGCTTGATGAATCGGGAGAGGTTGCAATAGGTCGATTAGGTATATTTCACAAGAAGAAAGGTGAGCCCATGTCCTTTCAGCCTTCCGAAATGTCAATGGGATTGGATAAGACATTTGGTCTCGGTTCTGTAAAAGCAGTCGATATTGCACGTCGTGAGGAGCGTCGGCGTCAGCTGATCGCTTCAACGTCATCGGCGCACCGTCACGGTGTAAGGTCATGGTCAGGCAATCTGTTGCGTGTTGCGGCATCAATAGTATTGCTGATAGGAATCGGCATAGTGTTGTCGACTCCCCTTAATGTAGAAAACAGCCCGCTTTTTGCTTCGGTAGTTTCCGCTTTTGATGTGAAAACCGAGTCAGCATCGGTTCCGGATGCTGAAATAATTGAGGCACAATTTACGGGTGAATTGTGTATAGCGGTGCCCCGTAATAATGAATCTGCAACACAGCCTACAATCTCTGCGGAGAATCTGACTGATGACTCTGGCATAGATCATTCAGCCGACATTATTTCTCGACATATCAGCGAGTCTGATCCGTATTGTCTCGTCATTGCCTCGCTTGCCAACCGGTCTGTAGCTGAAAAATTCATTGCATCATCGGGCGAATCAGAAGTCTTTATTCTTGAGCAGGATGGTAAATTCCGTGTATGTGCAGCTACAGGTGCTACTTATGCGGCTGCCCGTGATAATTCTGTAATTGAGCGCTATCCCGATGCGTGGGTGTGTCGTCGGTGAGTAGTCTTATTGTGTAAAATATACAAGCCCTGTACTAATTATGGAAAATCTGCATAATCTTCTTGTAAACCGTCGTAGCATACGCCGCTATACTGACCAGCCTATTGACCCCGAGGACGTGAAACTTATTCTTGAAGCCGGTCTTATGGCTCCGACCTCAAAAAGTTCACGTGCGTGGCAATTTATTGTAGTTGAAGATAAGGATATGCTTGAGCGCCTGAGCCAGTGTAAACCGGTTGCCGCGACTCCTATCGCACGCTGTCCACTTGCAATAGTGGTGGCTATTGACCCCGCTGTTACTGATCCTTGGATTGAGGATGCTTCTATCGCGGCGGCTTATATGCAACTTCAGGTTGCGGATCTCGGTCTCGGTAGCTGCTGGATTCAGGTTCGCGGTCGTTTTACGGCTGACGGTATCCCTTCCGAAGAAGTCGTGCAGGAGGCTCTCGGAATGCCTGAGACTCTCCCCGTCATCTGTATTCTTACGATAGGTCACAAGGACGAGGAACGACGTCCCGTTGATACATCCAAACTCCTTTGGGAACGTGTTCACATCGGTACATGGAAGGAAGTCGCCGATTGAAAATATGCTTTATCGGGTCGGGTAACGTTGCGACCCACATGGCTGTCGCTCTGTCTGACGTCGCTGACGTGATACAGGTTTACAGCCATACCATTCAGCATGCGGAGGCTCTTGCGTCGTTGATCGGGGATGGGTGTGAAGCAATTGCGGATGTTGAGTCAATCGCCACTGATGCTGACTTCTATATAATATCGGTGAAGGACGATTGTATCAGACAGATAGCGGAGTCGACACCTGACAGCGGAATCTGGTGCCACACCTCAGGTAGTGTCCCTATGGAGGTGTTTGCCGGTCTTAAGTCACGTTACGGGGTGTTCTATCCGCTTCAGACATTCTCTAAAGATGTCGCTGTCGATTTCAGCGAGGTCCCTATGTTCATCGAAGGGTGTGACCGGATGGTCACTGAGTCGCTCATGTCACTTGCTTCGCTTATATCGCGCGAGGTCAAACCGGCAGACAGCTCGATGCGTAAAAAACTGCATATTGCGGCTGTATTTGCATGTAATTTTGTAAATTTCATGTGGACTCAGGCTGATGAACTTCTCCGGCGCGACGGTATGACTGTCAATGTGATGATGCCATTACTTAAAGTGACACTTGATAAGCTTAACTCTGTGAGCCCTGCTGACGGTCAGACCGGTCCGGCACGTCGGGGTGATCAAAAGATCATTGATGAGCATCTGTCAATGCTTGATGGTGACAAGGCTGAAATTTACAGTATGTTGTCACGTATGATAATCAATAAATATAATTCCGGTAATGAGTAAGATTGACTATGATCTTTCATTGATACGCGCTATCGCTTTTGATGTCGACGGTGTTCTTTCGCCATCTACGATTCCTATGTCGGAGGAAGGAACACCTATGCGTATGGTAAACGTAAAGGACGGGTACGCGCTTAAGAATGCTGTTAAAAACGGATTGAAGATAGCTATAATCAGCGGAGCGTCAGGCGAGCCGCTGAAGAAGCGATTTGCATCGCTTGGAATTAAGGACGTATATCTGGAGGTCGCTATGAAACTTGACTGTTTCAAACAGTGGATGGAGACTAATTCGCTTAAACCCGAGGAAGTGGCGTTTGTCGGAGATGATGTCCCTGATTTTGAATGTATGAAGCTCGCGGGATTATCTGTCGCTCCTGCCGACGCTGCATCCGATATAAAGTCTATAGCACGTTATATATCACCGGTAGCCGGAGGATATGGCGTAGGTCGTGACGTGATCGAAGAATTGCTCAGAGCGCGCGGACAGTGGCACGCGGTGGGCGCTAAAGCATTCGGGTGGTAATTATGAAATTCAATCATGTAGAAAAACTGCTGCTTGCAAGTGCGTCACCGAGACGCCGGCAGTTGCTTTCATCTCTCGATATTGAGACGTCGATTGTCAGGCTTAAAGATGTCGACGAGTCCTATCCTTCCACTCTTCCCGCTGAAGAAGTTGCATTATATGTGGCGGAGAAGAAACGTCGGGCTTATGATGTCTCGCAACTCGCCCCCGGGGAGGTGCTTGTCACAGCCGATACTGTTGTCGTGCTTGACGGTAAGGTTCTTGGCAAACCGTCATCTCCGGACGATGCTGTCGCAATGCTTTCGATGCTCTCGGGACGTGTCCATAAAGTAGTTACCGGAGTCACTCTTTCATCCTCTCAGCACCATATAGGTTTTTCGTCGGTTACTGAAGTTAAGTTCTCGGAGTTGAACAATGAGGAAATTGATCACTATGTGGAGCATTACCGACCTTTTGACAAGGCAGGTGCCTATGGCATCCAGGAATGGATTGGCTATATAGGTATCGAGTGGATCAAAGGTTGCTACTATAACGTCATGGGGCTTCCGCTACATGACTTATACAAGTATCTTAAAGAATTTTGATCGGAAGCCGAGAGGCATTAGTTGTTACGCCGTGCTTCAACGACAATTCTAAATGATTTTGCATTTGGAGAAGTCAGGCACAGTTGTCCTTCAACCAGTCGTCTATTATCGGTAAGGTATTTTTCACGGCATGGTTTACTCGGTTCAATACGTTCAATCCTCATTACTCCAGTACTGCCTTCAGCAAGGTATCGGCGTGTCCATTCATGGGCTACGATACCCATCGTGTTGCGGAGATTGATTTCAATACATGGTGCTATGCATGGCATCCCGTTATCTCGATAGATCATCATGTCGACTCCGAGCGGTCCGGTGTATTTTCCTCTCAAGAGGTCGTTCAGTACCTCGGTGACAGATTGAACTGTCGCTTTAAGATGTGATTCTAATACGTAGTCAGTAAGCAACTTTTCCATATGTTTATCATCAGCAAGTAGATTACCTGAATATGCATCGTGGTTATCGTTGAAAAACATGGAGTAACCGGTAAATTCCACTTTCTCAGAAGTAGCATTGAACAGCATAGCGAAATCCTGTATGCGGTCAAGTGCCGTCTCTACCATAATGGATCCCTGACGTTGTATTACTCCGCGTGTCTGTCGCAATAATTGGTGAATCGGTTCGGTCGAACTGTCGAGAACGCCTCTGCCGCTACTTGACCACGGCGATTTGAGAAAAATATGTTCGCTGTTTTTCAATCGCCGTTCGACTTCCTTCTCACTGTCGGTCTCGATGGGACAGGGGGGTAGGGCGTATGGGAGCATAAGAGATAGCGCATGTGAGACGTCGATTGTGAGTCTACGGTGGCTCAGAGTGCGATAGCGTTGCAACGTCATATCGTCAGGGAGCCGGTCGGTCGTAACTCCCAATAATTCAAACTGTCGACGGGCATATATCGACCATCCCCACGGTAAGCACGATTCAAAATCCTCAGCCCCGGTATAGACTGAAGTTTCGATGCCAAACACCTCTTTGGTATGTTCAATCCAGCCGTAATCAGCATCCTTAATTATCGCAACGTCACCTGCAGAACCGTACCATAATGGTAGTGAAGCCCCGTCATGACCAAGTCGGAGCGCAGCTGCGGGAGGGGTATAGTTGTTGCTGTTGACGGCGAGAGCGAGGTCGTTCTCAGGATTGAATAGATGCAGATGACGGTTCATTATTAACTGTTTCTACCGCAAAATTACTATTTTCCCGGCTATTTTTAAACAATAGTGGGCACTTATCAACAACCGATAAATGGCTATTGATATTTTTACTACCTTTACGTTGCATTTAGTTCAGCCAATTTATAGAAATAAAATGAGCGACGTAATCAAATTATTACCCGATTCAGTAGCTAATCAGATTGCTGCAGGTGAGGTTATACAGCGACCTGCTTCGGTGGTAAAGGAACTTGTTGAGAATGCTGTTGACGCTGGAGCTACATCAATAAAAATTATAATAAAGGATGCCGGTCGCACCCTGGTTCAAGTTGTGGATAACGGGTCGGGCATGAGTGATACCGATGCCCGTCTTGCTTTTGAACGACATTCAACCTCGAAGATCAATGCAGCAGCTGATCTGTTTGAACTTCATACAATGGGTTTCCGCGGCGAGGCACTTGCATCGATTGCCGCTGTGTCGCAGGTTGAGCTGCGCACACGTCGTCAAGATGAGAATGTAGGGACCCGTATAGTCATTGCCGGTTCGCGGGTCGAGAGCCAGGAGCCTGATGGCTGTCCTGCCGGCTCAAACATGATGGTTAAAAATCTTTTTTTTAACGTTCCCGCACGTCGTAAATTCTTGAAAAAAGATTCTGTCGAGCTTTCCAACATAATTCACGAGTTTGAGCGGCTGGCTCTTGTCAATCCCGATAGGGAATTGATGCTGTCGCATAATGACACGACAATACATCAGCTTTTGCGCGGGTCATTGAAACAGCGCATCGGTGATCTTTTCGGAAAATCGGTCGAGCGCCAGTTGATTACGGTCGAGACTGAAACTTCGCTCGTAAAAATATCAGGCTTCGTCGGGCTCCCGGAACATGCGCGGCGTCGCAATCATCTACAATATTTCTTTGTCAACGGTCGCAATATGCGTCATCCTTATTTTCATAAGGCAGTGATGTCATGTTATGAGAATCTTATCGCAAGCGACGCTCAGCCCAATTATTTCTTGAACTTTGAAGTAGACCCTTCAACAATTGATGTTAATATCCATCCAACAAAAAACGAGATAAAGTTTGAGAATGAACAGCCGATATGGCAGATACTTGTAGCAGCTATTAGAGAATCTTTGGGTAAATTCAATGTCGGTCCGGCAATTGACTTCGACGTCGAGGATAGTCCCGAGATACCGGTTTTTGCACCTGATGCTTCTCACGTGCCGGGGTTAAATCTTGACTCGGACTACAATCCGTTTGCTCCTGTCAATGAGGTGGAAATGCCCTCTTCGCTAAGTGTACATTCGGGAGGTGGAGAGCGGGCTACTTCGTTTAACTGGCGCAGGGAGTCGACAGCTGCTGTCAGTGACTGGGACAAGCTTTACCGGCAGTGGGAGAGTGGTCGGGAGAATCCAGCTGATGACAACAATGATGAAGAAATGCCGGTGTCACGTGGCAGCCTTCTGAATCAGATGAGCGATGCTGCTGCACATTCATCAGACGATAATAACTCCAACTTATTTTCAGGCGCGGAACTGCCGGTCTCTGAATCGGTTACTGTCATGCAGTTCAAGAATCGCTACATACTGTCACCTGTCAAATCGGGTCTGATGGTGATAGATCAGCACCGTGCCCATCTCCGCGTATTGTTTGAAAAATACTATGATTTGTCGCGTAAAGGACTTGCGGCATCGCAACAGATGATATTTCCTGAAATGCTCCGGCTTACAGCATCAGAGAGTATTGTCTTAGAGAGTCTGCGCGATCAGTTGTTGTCCATAGGTTTTGATATTTCGCCATTGGGAGATGGTTCGTGGGCAGTCAACGGTTTCCCTGCCGTTTTGGGTGACCGTAATCCCTTGGAAATTCTTAGTGCAATCGTTGCTAATGTGTCTGAAACCGGACTTGAAGTTGACGCCGATGTAGCGAGGGAGGTTGCGTTGTCTATGGCAAGGGCTGCCGCAATCAAACCGGGTCAGGTGCTTACTACAAGCGATATGGAGCATCTGATGGGAGAACTGCTCGCCCTTGCAACACCCACATATACACCTGACGGGCACACTATAATCAGCATCGTTGATACCGACACGTTGACCAAGGCATTTTAACTTAATGACATAATGTCTTGTTCAAATGTGTCTCGGTTGATTGCTTTGTTTCGTGTGCGGTTGCGGTAAGTGTAGATAGTGTTAATCGAGTAATTGAGGATCTGTGCCATGCGGTTGGAGTCGTTGATACCCAGTCTCATGAAGGCGAGTATGCGCAGGTCGGTGTTGAGTAATTCACCTTCACGCAATGTTATCTGCTCATCGGGACGCAGCAGGCGATTGACATCGCTGACAAACGTTGGATAGATGTGAAGGAACGCATTGTCAAACACTTCGTAAAATTCGCGGCTCTGTTCTTCTACAAATTTTCCGGATTTGGTAATTTTATATAATTCCTCGACTTGTCCGGCGCTGATTTTACGGTTTACCATTTTGCTGAATTGATTGAGTTTATCCATGTAAACCGAGCATAGAGTCATAAATTGGCTGATATAAGTCTCTTTAATGTGATTAGCCGAACGTAGATTCTGTTGCATGACAGACATTTTAGACATCTGGCGACGTAGAAAAATCATTACTACGATAATTATAGTCAGCAAGACTGCAAGGGCTATTATGATGATATAGTTTGTGCGTTCCCAGTTCCTTACCTGGCGGTTGTGTGCTTCAGCAATAAGAGGGAGCACTGCCGATGTTTGGATTACTCTCATTGATGCATGACATTCGACTGCATTGGCAAGCGCAGTTGACATGTATTTATAGGCACGCTCGATGTCGCCGAGATCGTAGATCAATGCGCCTAATTCCTGAAGAGACGTGACTTCGAGAGTTGCTGACTGGATGTCAGCAATCGCCGATAGAGCGAGGTAGTAAAGGCGGCTGTTCTGATCATTCTGAGCGTCGGCTATGTCAGAGAGGATGTGGGCGGCTCGAGCATATACCTTATTGTCAGGTTTTATATCGGCAAACAGATCGAGCAATATCGATTTCGCTTTGTTATATTCGCCAGTAAGATAATAATATTCGCCTGAATTAAGCTTGTAGCGGTACGATTCAGGATCTTCAATCGTTAAAAGCTGATATTGTGCATCGAGCGATAGTGAGTTATAGTAGTTGGAGATGTCAGGGTGATCCATATAGAACGATGCTATGAACGAATACATCTGACGTCCTGACTCGTAATATAGTTCCAGCATGTCGGGAGTGAGTGCTGTTGTGTCGGCAGCGGTATAAGTTTCTATGGCTTTATTTATGAATCCTCCCGGCGGTAGATATGTGGCACGTTTTAGCGTGAATCCCAGCATGGATGTGTCGTCAGCGTTTTCAGTGGCGTGTTGCAGACCTATTGTGTAGTAATATAGTGCCGAGTCATTGTTGAACGAAGAAAATTCGTCGGCTATTTTCATCAGATAATTAAGCTCGTTAAGGTTGCCGTTTTTATCGTCATTGATATTACCTCTCAGAGAGTCGATGCGGGCTTGTCTCATTGCGATATATACTTCACGACGGGTGAGTGATTTGTCAAGACGGTCAAGGGCATCGTCTAATTCGGCTTGAGTAACGGCTGCAACGGCAAAGGTGTTGCCAAGGAGCGCTAATAATATACAGAGCAACTGCTTCATAAGTAAATCTAAGCTGGTTACGTTGCAAAATTACTTAAAAAAAGTTTTTTCACAAAATAAAACGGGACGACCGTCACGTTTTGATTCGGTCGTCCCGTTATGTGGTATGATGGATAGTTTACTTGTTGTCAGTGTCGGGAGCCTGGTCAATCAGGTCAAGGAACTGGTCAAGGTTGGGGGTAATGATAATCTGAGTGCGACGGTTGAGTTCACGACCGCTGTCTGTGTCATTGTCAGCAACAGGATTGTATTCTCCACGACCGGCTACTGTCAGACGTGACGGATCTACACCAAATTTGTCCTGGAGGCACTGTACGACCGATGATGCACGTAGCGCGCTGAGATCCCAGTTGTTGCGGATATTGGGGCGTGAGATGGGCACGTCATCCGTATTGCCTTCAACCATCACGTCATAGTCTTTGTAGTCTTTGATGATTTTGGCGATTTTGCTGAGGGTTTCCATCGCGCGGCTGCTGATTTCATAGCTACCTGATTTAAACAGCATGTTATCGGCAAGCGAGATATAGACTACCCCCTTGAGCACACGGATATCTACGTCCTGAAGTTCGTTACGGTTAAGTGAGCGGGTCAGGTTGTTGATAAGTACCATGTTGAGGGAGTCGCTCTTACTCTTGGCGTCAACAAGCTGTTTGATGTACTTATTGGACGCGTTGATTTCGTCAACAAGTTTGGAGATGTTGACGCTTCCCTGTGCGCTCTGTTTCAGACTCTGGTCAAGAGAGCCTTGAAGAGCGGCATTGTAGTCTTTCAATTCCTGATTGCGCTGACGTGCGACTTCAAGAAGTTCATCAATGTTTTTCTTATCTGAACGCATCTCGGCTATCGTGATCTGCGCTGCATTGTAATCCTTATTCAATGCATTGTAGTCGTTCAAAAGTGTGTCATATT
Organism: uncultured Bacteroides sp.; assembly: GCA_964442005.1. Lineage (GTDB taxonomy): Bacteria > Bacteroidota > Bacteroidia > Bacteroidales > Muribaculaceae > JAAVFS01. The sequence continues at coordinate 11,663 of CAYTWG010000032.1, forward strand.
TCTTTTTACTGACAACACATCCGCTTAATGTCATTGACATGACGGCGGCAGCGACCAAAATTTTCCCTGAATTCATTACTCTCATAAAAATTTATGTTGTTTTAGATTACACCTTGTTCCATCATAGCGTTCGCAACCTTCATGAAACCTGCGATATTGGCGCCCTTCATGTAGTTGACATAACCGTCAGGCTCTTCACCGTATTTGACACACTGGCTGTGGATGTCGTTCATGATGCCGTGGAGTTTTTCGTCAACTTTCTCAGCGCTCCACTGGAGGTGCATAGCGTTCTGGCTCATTTCAAGTCCTGAAGTAGCTACGCCGCCGGCGTTGACAGCCTTGCCGGGAGCATAGATAATGCGTGCAGCGAGGAATGTATCGATAGCCTCGGGAGTACAACCCATGTTGGAGACTTCAGCAACGAGTTTCACACCATTCTCTACAAGTTGACGGGCATCGTCGCCGTTGACCTCATTCTGAGTGGCGCATGGAAGAGCTATGTCGACTTTCTGTTCCCATGGTTTACGTCCGGGGAAGAATGTAGCTGAAGGGAATTTCTCGGCGTAAGGCGCTACGATATCCTCGCCCGATGCACGGAGCTGAAGCATGTAGTCAATCTTCTCTCCGCTGATGCCATCAGGGTCATAGACATATCCGTCAGGACCGGAAATAGTCACCACCTTTGCTCCAAGTTCGGTCGCTTTTAGAGCAGCACCCCATGCGACGTTACCGAATCCGGAAATTGCTACTGTCTTTCCTTCAAGAGTTTCATTGCTGCGTTTCAGGATATTCTGTACGAAGTAAAGAGCTCCGAAACCTGTAGCTTCAGGACGTATGCGGGAACCGCCAAAATCAAGTCCCTTACCGGTGAATGTACCGGTGTTCTCATTTACAAGTTTTTTGTACATGCCATACATGTAACCTACTTCACGACCGCCTACGCCGATATCGCCTGCGGGAACATCACGGTCAGGACCGAGGTTTTTCCACAATCCGAGTATGAATGCCTGGCAGAAACGCATGATTTCACGATCGCTCTTTCCGCGCGGAGAGAAGTCGCTGCCACCTTTTGCACCACCCATCGGTAGGGTAGTGAGAGCATTCTTAAATGTCTGCTCAAATCCGAGGAATTTAAGAATCGACAGATTGACCGATGCATGAAAGCGGATACCGCCTTTGTACGGACCGATAGCATTGTTAAACTGTACGCGGTAACCGATATTGTTCTGTACTTCACCCTTGTCGTCAATCCATGTAACACGAAATGTCACGATACGGTCGGGCTCTACCATACGTTCGATGATCTTATTTTTCTCAAATTCAGGATGCTCATTATAGATGTCGCACACTGAGAGAAGTACCTCCTTCACTGCCTGGAGATATTCTTTTTCGCCGGGATGTTTTGCCTCCAGCGAGCTGATAATATTATTAATATCCATATTATTTAATGAATAAGTATTAGTATCGTATTAACATCGCAAATATACATTCTAATTTTGAGCTGACAAAATCTTTTTATTATTGTTAATGTTCTTGTTAAATTGCCTTATTAATCATTCTTAAAGATATTTTGGCAAGATTTTTGCAACGTTGGTTGTTATTGAAGAATAAACTGGAATTTTGTATGAAAAATCAAGATATAACGGCTAAAAAGGAAAGGGTGCTTTCTTTTGTGAAAAGCGGCAGGCTTCATGATGCGTTGAAATCTTTGCGTAGTTTTTCCGAGACTCTGATGACATGGGACATCACTGACGAGATTAATCGAGTGGAGCAGTCCTATCGCTATATGCTTGAATATGCGATGAAGGGAGCGCAGGATCCTTCCCGTAAGGCTGTTTATGACGATATTGTCGAGTCGATATACAAGTTGCTCGACCGTCTGGTGCGTCACGGAGGTATCCCTGAAACACCAACTCTATATTTTAATACACTCCGATATGAAAGAACCGGAGGACAGGATAGATCGCTGTCATCGATGATTGATGATTACAGCCGTATGTCTGACAAATCGTCATTACTTAATCTGGTTGCCGATGGATTCAATGAGTCTTCATCTCAGCGTGCCGAGAGAGAGTCTCTTGAAAAACAGATTTTTAATCGTCTGTGGGTGACATTTCCGATGTCGGCAAGCGATGAGGAGGCAGTAAGTAAGGTCATTGCTTCGGATAGTCTGCCGGCTTATTTCAAACGCTTGCTTCTGTCGGCACTCCTGCTCGGCGGATTGGAATACTACGATGAGCGACGTCTGCTGTTGCTGATGGATGCGTATGATTGTGATGACAATACATTGTCGTCAGAAGCGCTCATCGGTGTGTTGCTGATAATGTTTCAATATCGTAAACGCAGACTGGGCAAGCGTGTCGTGAACAGGCTTGAATCGCTCAAAGAACGTAAAGGGTGGCAGGATGATCTGAAGATGGCATTCCTTGAACTTGTGCGCACACGTGACACTGAGCGTATAACTACCAAGATGCGTGACGAGGTGGTGTCTAAAATAATGACACTTCATCCCGACATATATAAAAAGATAAATGATCGTGCCGAACTGATTGACATAAGTGACATCGAGGAGAATCCCGAGTGGCAGGATCTGCTTGAAAAATCGGGTATCGCTGATCGTATGAAAGAACTCTCCGAGATACAGCAGGAGGGTGGTGACGTATTTATGGCAACCTTTGCTCAACTCAAGTCTTTCCCGTTTTTTTCTGATATTTCCAACTGGTTTCTTCCGTTCCACTCTGATCATTCGGCTGTGATTGCATCCGGTAAATCGTTTGCTCCGATATGTGAGGTTATCGCCGCTGCTCCTTTCTTTTGTAATAGTGACAAATATTCGTTTGTTCTGTCGATGCAGTCGGTTCCTGAGTCACAGCGATCGATGATGCTGTCGCAGCTTAACATGCAGAATGTCAACATGGCTGAAATTCAGAATGCTTCATTGTCGCTCAACTCGTCAGCACGAAAAAATATCATGAACAAGTATGTACAGGATTTATATCGCTTTTTCCGGCTGTTCCGCCGTAAAAGCGAGTTTAACGATCCGTTTGCACACGAATTGAATCTTGTAACCATACCGCTTCTCGCCTCTGAATTTAAAGATGTTGATACACTGACGGTTATTGCTGAGTTTTATTTTAAGCATCACTATTATCCCGAGGCTCTTGACCTTTTCCTTGTTATTGAGGAATTATCCATTCCGTCACCACAGCTTTATCAGAAGATAGGTTATTGTTACCAAAAACAGGGTGATGTGAAGAATGCTCTGAAATATTATGAGCAAGCCGAGCTCCTTAATGCCGACAGTGCATGGACATTGCGTAAGATTGCACAGTGTTATCGTCTGCTTGATAATCAGGACAAGGCGCTCGAGTATCTGTTGCGTCTTGATAGCTTGCAACCTGACAACGTGTCGACTCTCATTGCCATAGGTCATTGTCTTGCCGGACTTGAACGCTACGACGAGGCATCCCGATACTATTTTAAAGCAGGGTTCCTTGATGAGAAATCGACACGCACATGGCGTCCGCTGGCATGGTGTCGTTTCATGATGAAAGATTTTGAACAGGCTCATAGTTATTATGACAAAGTGCTTGGTAACGCACCTAATGCCGATGACTATCTTAATCTTGGGCACCTATCTCTCGCAGAGGGTGAAATGCGTAAGGCTCTTAACTTTTATCGTTTATGTATCGAGAACGGCAGTGACACGATTGACTCTTTCATTGAGAAACTCTACAAGGACAAGCCTTATCTCTCGCGCGTAGGGATCGACACGTCCCTGCTCCCTCTTGTCATCGATTCTTTGTTATATAGTTCCGATGATTAATGACGTTAAGGGTGTAGGTGTCTTGAAAAATTTTTATTACTTTTGCTGCTGAATAAAAAAACTTCAACAATTTTAATCATGGTTATTCAACGAATACAGACTTTATTCCTTTTTATCGGCTGTCTGGCGATGATATTTTTTTGTTTTGTACCTATGGGTAATGCAACGGTAGGCACCGAGCTGGTAAAATTGTTGCCGACTGATTATCCGGTATTCCTGACGGTGAATATTCTTATTGCAGTGCTTCTCTTCCTTGCGATTTTTCTATATAAGAATACTCGTATGCAAAAGACCGTCACCTTGTTGTCAATGTTGCTTATTGCTGTTTCGGCAGTGACGGGCGGTTTTCTTATATATGGTGACAGTCGTGGCGCTGAGGTAGAATGGTTTGGCGGCGTGATATTGCTTGTTATCACAATGATAATGGCAATCGCGGCATACCGTGGAATCCGTAAGGACGAAAATTTGCTCAGTAGCTATGATCGTCTGCGTTGATTGACCGTATCGGTTAATACAATTATAATATAAAAACCGGGGCTGACACTTCCTGTTATAAGGTGTCAGCCCCGGTTTTATATTTTATATATGTAGCAGGCAATCTATTGGATTGTGAGTTTAGGCTTAAGGAATTTTCCGGTATAACTTTCGGGACAAGCCGCTATTTCTTCGGGTGTACCGGTAGCGACGATGTAACCGCCTTTGTCGCCCCCTTCGGGACCTATATCAATGACATGATCGGCACATTTTATTACATCCATATTATGCTCGATGATGATGACCGTGTGTCCCTGTGAGATAAGTCGGTTGAATGAGTCCATGAGGGTATTTATATCATGGAAATGGAGTCCGGTTGTCGGTTCGTCAAATATAAACATAGTAGGTTGCATCTTCTCTCCGGCAAGATAATATGCGAGTTTGACTCGCTGATTTTCACCTCCCGACAGTGTCGATGACGATTGACCGAGTTTAATATATCCAAGCCCTACGTCCTGTAACGGTTTAAGTCGTTTGACAATCTTATTCTCAGTGCTGCCCTTGACTTCAGAGAAAAATTCAATCGCCTGATTGACCGTCATGTTGAGCACATCGTTGATGTTCTTGCCACGGTACTCGATGTCGAGCACATCACGTTTAAAACGTTGTCCGTGGCATGCTTCGCATGGAATAGTGATATCAGCCATGAATTGCATCTCGATAGTGATGCTCCCTTCGCCTTTACACTCTTCACATCGCCCTCCCTCGGCATTGAACGAGAAATAGGCGGGAGTAAATCCCATCTGTTTTGAACCTTGCTGCTCGGAATAAAGACGGCGTATCTCGTCATAAGCCTTCAGATATGTGGCTGGATTACTGCGCGTCGACTTTCCGATAGGGTTCTGGTCGACAAATTCAATTGCTGATATTCTGTTGACATCTCCGTCAAGTTTGTGGAATGCTCCCGGTGCATCAGATGCTTCACCGAGGTGGCGCAGCATCGCACGGTAAAGAATTTCTCTGACAAGAGTCGATTTACCCGAGCCGCTGACTCCGGTAACGACAGTCATTACACCTAACGGGAATTTCACATCTATGTTCTTCAGATTATGATGCCGGGCACCTTTTACCTCGATATAGCTGTTCCAGCGGCGGCGGGTTGTCGGATAAGGTATATTGAGCTTTCCGGTCAGATATTGTGCCGTATAGCTGTTCTCGGCATCAGTGAGGTGACTGAAATCGCCCTGATAGACTATTTCGCCTCCGAGACGTCCCGCTTTGGGACCTACGTCGACAATATAATCGGCGGTCTCCATTATCTCTTCATCATGTTCTACAACAATGACTGTGTTACCGATAGCCTGGAGCTGACGCAACACCCCTATAAGCCGTTGAGTGTCGCGGGAATGTAATCCTATACTTGGTTCGTCAAGAATATACATTGACCCGACGAGACTGCTACCGAGCGATGTCGCCAGATTGATGCGCTGGCTCTCGCCGCCTGACAATGATGACGACAGACGGTCGAGTGTAAGATATCCAAGCCCCACCTTGACAAGGAAATCGAGACGATTGCGTATTTCGACAAGAAGTCGTGAGGCTATTGCCGAGTCAGTGTCATTAAGTTCAAGCGACACAAACCATTCGTAGAGTTGTTCTACAGGCATTTTTACCAGATCAGTTATCGTCATTCCTCCTATCTTTACGTAGGCGGTCTCAGGACGCAGACGCGAACCGTGACAGACGGGACATATCGTCTTTCCGCGATATCTGGCGAGCATTACACGATACTGGATTTTGTACTGGTTTTCTTCAATCATTTTAAAGAAACCGTCTATACCGCTAAAACGCGAGTCACCATGCCACAGGAATGACCTTTCAGCGTCAGTCAGTTCACAATAGGGGCGGTGGATGGGAAAACCGACTGTCGGTGCGACTTTTATGAATTCACGTTTCCATTCACTCATCTTTTCTCCTTTCCAACATGCTACGGCGTCCTCATAAACCGACAAGGCTTTATTGGGAACGACAAGATTTTCATCAATACCTATCGTCTTTCCAAATCCTTCGCAGCGAGGGCAGGCTCCATAGGGATTGTTGAAATTAAACATGAGGTCATTAGGCTCGTTGAATGTGATACCGTCAGCTTCAAAGCGTTTTGAGAAATCATGGCGTTTTACGCCTTCGTTGGTCCAGACCGAAAGAATGCAATGGTCGTGTCCTTCGAAAAATGCGGTTTCCACCGATTCTGCAAGGCGGCTTTTCTCGTCAGAGTCATCACTGACGGCAAGACGGTCGACAAGTAATTCATAGCCGTCGTTGGTCTCAGGTGATTGTGCTATGACATCCTCGATATCATGAAACTCTCCGTCTTTAATCAACCTGGAGTAGCCGCCTTTCTGATAAATGTCGAGCTGGGTGGCGAATTTACGGTTTTCGGGTACCGTTATTTCTGCGCTCACAGCTATGCGGGTACCGACAGGGTAGGATAGTGCGGTAGCGAGTACGTCGTCGACAGTGTGTTTCTTTACTATTTCGCCTGAAATCGGAGAATAAGTTTTACCTATTCGTCCGAAAAGCAGACGCAAGTAGTCGTAGATCTCTGTTGAAGTCCCTACAGTGCTTCGCGGGTTGCGGGTATTGACTTTCTGTTCGATGGCGATCGCCGGGGGTAATCCTTTTATGAAGTCAACCTCGGGCTTTGACATTTTGCCTACGAACTGACGGGCATAGGACGACAGGCTCTCGACATAACGTCGTTGTCCCTCGGCATAGATTGTGTCAAATGCAAGCGATGATTTTCCCGATCCTGATAGTCCGGTAATGACTATGAATTTGTTGCGTGGAAGCGTCACGTCAATGTTTTTGAGATTATTGACGCGGGCGCCTTTTATGGTTATGTTGTTTTCTGACATGTCGTTTCAGTGTAAATATCTTACAAAGATAATAATAATTACACTGTCAACCCATTGTGCTTAACGTTTTTTCAGCGCTGTGACCTTATCGCAACTCCCAATTTAGTTTTTTTAGATTTTCTAAGTCGGGTAATTCGTTTAGATACAAAAATCCATTGTTAAAATGTAGATTAATCTTAATGTCGAGTCAACATTTCGTTGAGTAGGTTGTTATATTGATATAAGATTTAAATATTAAACATTAAATACTTTTTAATTATGAAAGCTTTGAATATCATTTTAGCAGTTGTTGGCGGTGCTGTTGCAGGTGCCGCGGTAGGAATGCTCTTTGCCCCTAAGAAAGGTGAAGACACTCGGGATCAGATTAAGCACTACCTTAAGAGTAAAGGTATTTACCTTAAAAAGGATAAGCTTGATGCATTGGTTGACGATATCGCAGCCGAGATCAATAAATAACATTGGATTCCTAACCTATTAATTCAGTAAATATTATGTGTAGCAAAACTATTTTATATGCATTTCTCGGCGGAGCAGTAGTCGGTGCAGGTGCCGCATTGCTTTTCACTCCTCAGAAGGGTGAGGATCTCAGAGCCCAGATTCGTGATTTGGCTTATAAATATGGACTTTGTAAAAGTAAAAATCAGGAAGAGATCGACGAAATCGTTGAAGAGATCGCCGCTGAAATCACTGAAGCACGCCGTTGACGGCTGTGAATGATTTTCCGCTTTTAAGATATTTCAGGGGAGCACGATAAAGTACATTCTACATCATCGTGCTCTCTTTTTTTGACCGGTAAACATTAAGGGTGGCTGTGGTGTTATATTATTGATTATTTATCTTATATTTTCAATTTCAAGTTATGCTTAACGATTCAATGAGTAACGGAAGTAATGTATCTCAGTTGTATGAGATGCTCAAGCGTTTTTTACGTCTGAATATTGAGAATGCCAGGCTGTCAGTCGCCGAGCGTATGACTCTGCTTTTTGCCGGCATCACATTTTATATGATTCTTATTTTGCTCGGTATATGTGTGATCGGATTTCTTTCGGTCAGTTTTGCCCAGCTGTTGTCAGAAGCTCTATCTGAATTTTGGGCATATATGATCATAGCAGGAGTATATCTCATATTTATTCTTATTGTGGTAGCATTGAGAAAACCGCTGATAGTCGATCCCATTGCCCGATTTGTTTCTCAAATTATTGTCGAATCTCCTGAAAAATAAAATTGTAAAATGTCTGCTCAACTTAACAAACAGGAACCTCGACACACCGCATGGAGAGGTTATACACTTGACGAATTGCGCTATCGCCGCGCGTTGGTCGCTATAAAACTTGATATTGAAAAGGAACGTCTTGCCGGAGCCTATCAGTCAACATTTAATAACTCGATGGCACTGAACGGTAGGGGAGGTAACGGCATTATCGGAAAGCTAAATACTGCGATGTCTTTCTTTGAATACGGTTCGCTCGCCTACGGCATGGTGAAGAAAATGATTAATATTTATAAAAATTTCAAAAATTAGCGTTACTTTTGTTTTCTCAAAAGTGACGATAACAATGAATGATTATAGAGAAGTACGAATTAACGTGACTCCGTGCAGCGAAACGGCTACCGATCTACTTGCAGCGCTCCTGTGTGATGAAGGTTATGAGAGTTTTGTCCCCGATGACGAGGGGCTGACGGCATATATCAGACATGAGCAGTTTAATAAAGATGCACTTGATGCTGTTATTGCCGATTTCCCGATGCCGGGACTGTCGTTTACAGTCTCCGATATATTTGTTGAAGGGCAGGACTGGAATCACGAATGGGAGAAAAATTATTTTCAACCTATTGTCGTCGGCGATAATCTGTGTGTGATACACAGCTCTTTTCATCACGATTATCCTGAATGTACCTATGATATCGTGATTGATCCCAAGATGGCGTTTGGTACAGGTCATCATTCCACCACGTCTCTTATTATCAGCAAACTGTTGTCGCTTGACCTTGACGGTAAAAGTCTTATTGACATGGGCACCGGGACAGGTATTCTTGCCATCCTCGCGGCGATGCGCGGCGCCTCATCGGTTACCGCTATCGAGATTGATCCGATGGCTCATGTCAACGCCGTTGAAAATGTCGCTTCCAATGGACATCCCGAAATCAATGTGTTGCTCGGCGATGCTGCTCTGCTTGACGGAATTGCACCGGTCGATATATTTCTTGCCAATATTAACCGAAACATCATTCTCGGTGATATCGCTGCCTATGCCAAGGCGATGAAACGCGGAGCGACATTGTTGCTCAGCGGCTTTTATACCCAGGATATCCCGATGATAGTTGAGGCGGCTCAACCGCTCGGTCTCAAGTTTGTAGGGACTACCGATATGAATAATTGGTGCTGTCTTGAATTGCAACTGTCATGAAACGATTATTTATATATCTGACCGTCATATTCTCGGCTGTGTCAGCAGCTGTCGCTTCGACTCCTGAAACGGAATCAGACAAGGAGTATTCTCATTTTGCCTGGGGTGCCGATATCGGTAGTGGAATTGATATGACCGGTAATGACATGACGTCGATAGATCTTAATGCTTTTTTCGGTTATAAAAATCAATTTATCCGGTTCCTTGGTGTCGGTGCCGGTATTGATATGATGATCAGCAACGGGTCAAGTGCTTATCCGTTGTATGCCATGTTCCGCAGCGGATTCAGCAATCGTCCGACATTTCTCTTCCTTGATGCAAGAGCCGGATGCTCGATCAATAATATTCAAGGTTATGATTCAAAAACCAACTTTTTCGGTTCGCTCGGTATCGGTTTCACTCTTGCCCGAGGTAAGAATTTCAGTTCCCACATAATTCTTAGCTACAATTTCATGCCGATAGGCAATCTTAAGGCTGATGAAACCGTCACTCATTTTGACGATCTTCACTATGCCGCACTGCGCATAGGTGCATCATTCTGAATGTTACGCTATTGTTTTTCAGGCAAGTCCGAGGCTTGCTGCTACGGCATCGGCACAGCGTTCGCCGTCGATGGCTGCCGAGACAATACCGCCGGCATATCCGGCACCCTCACCGCACGGATATAGTCCTTCAAGCTCGATATGACGCAATGTCTCTTTGTCGCGCGGGATACGCACCGGTGATGATGTGCGCGTTTCCGCTCCGATTAATGTTGCTTCATTGGTAAGGAATCCTTTGGATTTTTTACCGAATTCTCTGAATCCCTGCTGAAGTCTCCGGGCTATGAACGGAGGCAGGAGCCGGTCGATTCGTGCCGGATGTATCCCTGGGGCGTAGGACGTGGAGGGCAGGTCTCGTGAGTCGCGTCCTTCAACGAAGTCAATCATGCGTTGTGCCGGAGCATTCTGAGTGCCGTCGCTCTCGTCGTAGAAACGTCGTTCGATATCTTCCTGAAACTTCATCACTTTAAGATTACCGTAGCTCTCATATTCCGAGAGGTCATCGGGAAGTACCTCTACGACCATTCCGGAGTTGGACCATCGGGTTCCGCGGTTTGACGGAGACATGCCGTTGACAACCTGTTGGAACGGACCGCTTGCTGCGGGAATAATGAACCCTCCGGGGCACATGCAGAACGAGTAGACGCCTCGGTCATCACAGCGTGTCAGCATCGAATACTCGGCAGCCGGTAGGTATTTGCCACGACCGTTATGTGAGTGATACTGGATGCAGTCAATAAGGTGTTGCGGATGTTCAAGTCGCACTCCTACCGCAATCCCCTTGGGCTCGAGAGCGATACCCGACGAGTCAAGCATGCGGTAAGTGTCGCGTGCCGAGTGTCCGGTAGCAAGAATCACCGGTCCGTCATATCTGTTGCCGTTTGAATCCACGACACCCGACACTCTCCCGTCGGAGATAATAAGCGACGTGACTTTAGAACCGAAATGAATCTCTCCACCTGAATTTATAATTGTGTTACGTATCTGTTTTATGACTTCAGGCAGACGGTCGGTCCCGATGTGAGGATGAGCGTCCACGAGTATATCCTCTTTGGCGCCGTGCTGATAAAATATGCCGAGAATCTTATCGACCGATCCTCGCTTTTTGCTGCGGGTGTATAGCTTTCCGTCGGAATAGGCTCCGGCACCCCCCTCCCCGAAACAGTAGTTGGAGTCAGGATCGACAATGTTGTCGCGTGATATACGTGCCATGTCCTTACGTCGGCTGTCGACATCCTTTCCTCGCTCGAGCACAATCGGTCTCAGTCCTTGCTCGATCAGCCGTAATGCGGCAAACAGTCCGGCAGGACCGGCGCCCACTACGATTACCTGTCGCGCAGTGCTTACATCAGGATAGTTGATCGGTACCCACATGACGTTGTCAGGTGACATCTCTCCGATAAAGACTTTAACTGACAGATTGACAACGACGTTTCGTTGTCGTGCGTCAATCGATCGTTTCATTATTTTTATGTCATTTATGGCATTGATGTCAACGCCGAGCATAGTGGAGACCGCAACTTTGAGTTTCAGCGGGGTGTATGCTGTCTCGGGGTTCAACCTCAGTTGGAGATCTTTAATCATTGTGGGGTCAACGAGTTAATGGGGTTGTTGATTTGAAACGTTTGTTTTGTCGCCGTATCATCACTATCGCTGTTACCACTGCAAGGATGAACGCGAGGACATCTGAAGAGCACATGCTCGTCCAGACTCCGTCGATACCGAAGTATCGGGGCAGAATTTCCAGAAACGGGACAAGAAATATAAGCTGACGCGTAAGCGACAGAAATATGGATATTTTGGGTTTGCCGATTGACTGGAAGAAGTTCTGTATCACAATCTGGCAGCCCACGACAGGGAAACAGATGAAGTAGATGCGGAAGCCTGAGCGTGCGATGTCAATGAGCTGTTGGTCGACCGTAAACATCTTGCTGATCGTGTTTGGGAAAAGTTCGGTCGCTACCCAGCCGATTGTAGTGATTGCGACACCGAGAACTATACCTGTGCGGAGCGTTTTCTTCACTCTGTTCCATTGTCCCGCACCGTAATTGTAGCCGAGAATAGGCTGCATGCCCTGTGTGACGCCAAACACTATCATGACGAAGAACATCGTTGTGCGGTTGATTATGCCATACGCTCCCACGGCGAGATTGCCGTCGTCGCCTCCGTAGTCAAGCAGCGCTTTGTTCAGGAAAATTACCACGATACAGGCACACACATTCATCAGAAACGGTGACAGACCTATCGAATAGACACGCTTGATAATCGACGGTGTGAACCATCGGTTGTCTTTTTGAAAATGCACATAACTTTTCTTGTCGAAGAAGTGAATCAGCACCCATACGAAGGCAACCGATTGACCGCACACGGTTGCGAATGCCGCTCCGGAAATCCCCCATTCAAGGACGAAAATGAATATAGGAGCAAGAACGACGTTTACGGCGACCGAGATGAGCGCTGAAATCATTGCTTTGCGTGGATATCCGGTTGCTCTCATCAGGTTGTTCAATCCTATGAATACGTATGTGATCGGGGTCGCAAAGAGAATTACTCTCATGAACTCGCGGGCATAAGGTATTGTTTCGGGGGTCGCTCCGAAGAAATAAAGTATCGGATCGAGAAACAGCAGGGTCAAGCCGCCGAACAGGATTGAGTGGATTATACACAGAACGAGCACGTTGTTTGTGACATCGGTCGCGCGCGACATGTTTTTCTGACCGAGGAAAATTGAAATTATCGTAGCTCCGCCGACGGCAATCAGCGTACAGAACGCCACTACAAGATTCATCAGCGGGAACGTTATGGCAAGACCGGCTATCGCCATTGACCCGACGCCGCGACCTATGAAGATGCTGTCGATGATGTTGTAGAGCGATGTGGCGACGCTTGCGATGATTGCCGGCACGGAGTATTGAATCAGCAGTTTCCCTACCGATTGTGTGCCGAGTGTTGCAGGGTCATTATTGATTTTGCCGTTTGCAGAGTTCATTGATAGTATATTTATCAAGCCGGGACCGACCGGGTGTCATTGAATCCCCGACTATATTAAATAAATGCAAAATTAGTCTAAAGTGTTTAATAAAAGCACTAATTTTGTACAAAAATTGTAAACCGAATATGAAAAAGGAGATAGGCGCATTATTCGATCTTGACGGTGTGTTGATTGACAGTGAAGGATTGTACACACAGTTCTGGGCATCGATAGGACATGAATTCAATCATCCGTCCCCGACGTTTGCCATGGACATCAAAGGCACTACACTGACGCAGATTCTCAGTCTTTTCCCGGCTGAAGTGCGCCCCGCGATAATGAGGCGTATCCATGAGTTTGAGGATGAGATAACTTATTCTCTGTTTCCCGGAGTGGAACAGTTTCTCAAGGAGTTGCGTGACCGTGGTGTCAGAATGGCGATAGTGACGAGCAGTGATGATGTCAAGATGAGTTATCTGTTTAAGCAGCATCCCTCGTTGCGCGATTATTTCGATGTCGTTGTCACCGGCTCGATGGTCACGAAATCAAAGCCTGACCCTGAGGGTTATCTTAAAGCGGCGGAGCTCATCGGTGTGGCTCCCGAGGATTGCTATGTGTTTGAGGACTCTTTCCAGGGGCTTGAAGCCGGTCGTGCGGCGGGAGCGCGTGTCATAGGTCTTGCTACTACCAATCCACGCGAGTCTATTGAATCGAAAGCCGATATTGTGATTGACGGCTTTACAGGATTTAACTACGACGCCATGACAGCTGTCGGCTGACAGTTATCATGGCGCGTAGTTTATTTCTGATTGGGCAAGCGTCAGCAAGCCTTGAAACTCATGTCAAGACCTTTGACCGAGTGAGTGAGGGCTCCTACTGAAATGAAGTCGACGCCACATTCGCCGTATTCACGCAGAGTGTCAAGAGTGATGCCGCCTGATGATTCTATTTCCGTACGACCGTTGATCAGTTTTACTGCTTCGCGTGTGCGTTCCGGAGTGAAGTTGTCGAGCATGATGCGGTC
>CAYTWG010000033.1:0-25473 GCA_964442005.1 uncultured Bacteroides sp.
CAGCGGCGCCATGCTTTCGATATGTCAAGCATGGCGCCGCTGTTTTGTATTATCTATTTTCTTCTATCCACTTACGTGCATTAATAAATGCATCAATCCAGGGTGTCACATCCTGTCTGCGGCGAGACTGGGGATAGTAGCCACACTGCCAGGGGAATATAGCACGCTCGAGGTGAGGCATCATAGCGAGATGACGTCCATCCTTAGATGCGAGACCCGCTACCGAAGCACGCGAACCGTTGGGATTGCCCGGATATGCGGCGTAATTGTATTTAGCCACGATATTATACTCCGAGAGCGATTCGGGAAGGACAAATTTACCTTCACCGTGAGCTACCCAGATACCAAGCTTCGATCCTGAGAGCGATCCAAACATTACAGAATTGTTCTGCGGTATTGTCAGACCAAGGAACTGCGATTCAAATTTGTGTGAATTATTGTGTTCCATGCGTGTCCGACGTTTATGTTCGGGATTGATCAGATTAAGCTCGATCATGAGCTGACATCCGTTGCAGATACCGAGACTCAGAGTGTCCTTACGTTCGTAATATCGCTTAAGGGTCTCTTTGGCTCGCTCGTTCCAGAGGAATCCGCTTGCCCAGCCTTTTGCCGAGCCGAGAACGTCGGAGTTGGAAAATCCGCCGCAGAACACTATCATATTGACGTCATCCAGTGTCTCACGTCCCGACATGAGGTCGGTCATGTGAACATCCTTAACGTCAAATCCGGCAAGATGAAGCGAATAAGCCATCTCACGGTCTCCGTTGACACCTTTCTCGCGGATAATTGCCGCACGTACACCAGTCTTGGTATTGCGGCGGAGTGAAAGACCGCGTGATTCGAGCGAACCGTCAAATCCGGCAGGGAAACGATAGCGCAAAGGCTGCTTTTTGTAATTCTCAAAACGTTGTGCGGCACATTCTTTTCCGCTCTGGATACAATCGAGCAGATAGGATGACGCAAACCACACGTCACGCAGATAGTCAATGCCGAGAAGATGCTCGGTACCATTATGGTTAAGCATGATCGTGCGTTCGGCGACAGGATTACCTATTGCAAAGTATTTCACACCGGCTTTGTCAAGAATATTTTCAACTGTTGCCGTTTTGTTGGCGGCGACCTGAATTACTGCTGCGGGGTTCTCCGAGAACAGAATCTTGATAAGGTCAGTCTCGCCATTCTTTTCAAATCCTTCTGTATCTATTGCAAGACCACCGTCGGTGTTGCCGAATGTCATTTCAAGCAGAGTTGTTACGAGACCGCCCGCCGATACGTCATGATAGGCAAGGACACGGTTACTCTTGACAAGTTTCTGAACGGTATTGAATGTTTTGATAAATGCAGCAGCATCCTTGACAGTCGGAGCGTCAGCACCTATTCGGTTTATCGTCTGTGCAAATGCCGAACCACCGAGTTTCAAAGCATCGCCAGAGAAGTCAATATAATAAAGTGTCGAATTGCTGTTCTGAACGACAGGTGAAACTGTCTGACGCACATCAGTAACCTCGCCGGCTGCCGAGATGATGACCGTACCGGGTGCAAAGACCTTATCATCGCCATATTTCTGAGTCATCGAGAGCGAATCCTTACCGGTCGGGATGTTGATGCCGAGGGCACAAGCGAAGTCGCTGCATGCCTGGACTGCTTTATACAACGCAGCATCCTCTCCGGCATTCTTACATGGCCACATCCAGTTGGCACTAAGTGAAATACCTTTTAGGTCTCCCGCAATAGGAGCACCGGCGATATTTGTAAGAGCTTCAGCGACAGCGATGATCGAGCCCTTTGCCGAATCGATCAAAGACACCTGAGGAGCATGTCCTATTGAGGTAGCGATACCGGCTTTACCCTGATAATCAAGTGCAACAACACCGCAATCACTCAGCGGGAGCTGAATCTCACCCTGACACTGCTGACGTGCGATACGACCTGTCACCGAGCGGTCAACCTTATTGGTAAGCCAATCCTTACATGCGACAGCCTCAAGTGAAAGCACATTTCGCAGGTATTCATCAAGGTGCTCTTCTTTATATTCAACATCATTATATGTTGTCTCGACGGTATTATCAGTGATTATTGTCTTGGGGGAATTTCCAAACATGTCAGCCATCTCAAGATCTATGGGTTTCACACCCTTGCTGTCTTCAAAGACAAAACGGTGATCACCGGTAGTCTCTCCGACGACATACAGCGGAGCGCGTTCACGCTGAGCAATGCGCTCTACGTAGGGGATGTCTTTTGCGTCGACAATCATGCCCATTCGCTCCTGGCTTTCATTTCCGACTATTTCCTTAGCCGACAGAGTCTTGTCACCGACAGGGAGCGCGTCAAGATCGATATGTCCTCCGGTAGCTTCAACGAGTTCTGACAGAGCATTAAGATGACCGCCTGCACCATGGTCGTGGATTGAAACTATAGGATTCTCGTCGCTCTCGGCAAGAGCACGGATCACGTTGGAAACACGTTTCTGCATCTCGGGATTGGCACGCTGCACGGCGTTAAGTTCGATGGCATTAGCGTACTGTCCGGTTTCAACCGAAGAAACAGCACCGCCACCCATACCGATACGGTAATTGTCGCCACCCATCACTACGACTTTTTCGCCTGCAACAGGTTCGCCCTTGATAGCATCCTTCTTTGCTGCGAAACCTACACCGCCGGCAAGCATGATCACTTTGTCATAGGCATACATTTTACCGTTCTCATCATGCTCGAATGTGAGCAGAGAACCGCAGATGAGAGGCTGTCCGAATTTATTTCCGAAATCTGATGCTCCGTTTGATGCTTTGATAAGAATCTCGGCAGGAGTCTGATAAAGCCATACTCTGGGATTCATCATCATTTCCCAACCATGCTCCTGTGACAGGCGCGGATATGAGGTCATGTAAACAGCGGTTCCGGCAATAGGCAGACTCGCCTTACCGCCACCGAGACGGTCACGTATTTCACCGCCTGTTCCTGTTGCGGCGCCGTTAAACGGCTCAACTGTAGTCGGGAAATTATGAGTCTCGGCTTTAAGCGAAATGACGGTATCGATCTCCTTTATATTAAAGTAGTCGGGACGGTCGGGATTGACCGGATAGAACTGATCGACCTTAGGACCGTCGACAAAGGCGACATTATCCTTATATGCTGAGACAAGTTTGTTGGGATTTTCCTGCGAAGTCTTTTTAATCAGCTTAAACAGCGATACAGGTTTTTCTTCACCATCGATGATGAATGTACCGTTAAATATTTTATGACGGCAGTGTTCCGAGTTGACCTGAGAGAAACCGAAAACCTCGCTATCGGTCAGCTCTCTACCGAGTTTTCTTGACAGGTCACGGAGATATTGCTCCTCTTCCGGACTTAGGGCAAGTCCCTCCTGCTTATTATATTCACTTATATCCTTGATTTTGACAATCGGATCGGGCTTCTTGTCAATAGAGAATACCCGCGAGTTAAGTCCGTCATAAAGTCGCTGCAACATTTTGTCAAATGCGGGCGCCTCATCTTTTGTGCCTGTAAACTGCTCAATACGTGTAATTCCTTCAAGTCCCATGTTCTGGGTGATTTCAACCGCGTTGGTACTCCAGGGAGTTATCATCTCTTTACGGGGACCGATAAACCGTCCTTTTACTGACGTACCCGCAAGCGGTTTTGCGCCACCTAAAAGCCATGTGAGCTTTTCTTTCTCTAAGTCATTGAACTTGTGGTCACTCTCTACAGCGTAAATTTCGTTTGCGCCTTTTTTGAAAAATGTCACCATGTTACTTTATTACCTTGCTAATGTTTAATTGGTTGTCAAAAAGTTGCTACAAAGTTAGCAATTATATTTCATCTTATCGGTGCATACACTCAAAAATTATTAACTTTGTCATCATGAAAAAAATCGACCAGGAAACAGTCAACAGGATTCTTGATGCCGCCGATATTGTCGAGGTGGTAAGTGACTTTGTGAATCTTAAACGACGCGGAGCCAATTATATCGGATTGTGTCCGTTCCACAATGAGCGGACGCCGTCGTTTTCCGTTTCAAAAGCCAAAGGCATCTGTAAATGTTTCAGTTGCGGCAAAGGCGGCAGCCCTGTCGGTTTCATCATGGAGCATGAACAGCTTTCTTATAACGAGGCTCTAAGATATCTTGCAAAAAAATATAACATTGAAATAAAAGAGCATGAAATGAGCGCTGAGGAGCAGCTTGCTGCGACCGAACGCGAAAGCATGCTCGCCATAAACGAGTTCGCGCTCAATCATTTTGAGCACAATCTGACCGATACCGATGACGGTCGCAACATCGGTCTCGCCTATTTCCGCGAACGAGGCATCAATGACCTTTCTATAAAGAGATTCAGGCTCGGATATTCACTCGATACCCGTAACGACCTTTTGCGGGCGGCACTTGCAAAGGGATACAATGAGAAATATCTCGTCGATACGGGATTGTGCATCAGAAATGACCGGGGAGATATCTACGACCGCTTCAAAGGGCGTGTGATGTATCCTGTCATGAGCGTGTCGGGAAAAGTAGTAGCTTTTGGCGGTCGCACTCTGCGCAAGGATAAAGAGGTGGCAAAATACGTCAACTCGCCTGAATCAACCGTTTACCGTAAAAGCTACGAACTCTACGGTCTGTATCAGGCAAAACAGGCTATCGTAAAGAAAAACAAGTGTATTCTTGTCGAGGGCTACATGGATGTCATCTCGATGCATCAGAGCGGCATAGAGAATGTTGTCGCATCATCAGGAACATCCCTGACTGAAGGACAGATAAGACTCATACACCGCTTCACCGAGAATGTCACGGTAATCTACGACAGCGACCCTGCCGGTATCAAAGCTTCGTTGCGCGGTATCGACATGCTGCTTTCAGAGGGTCTTGACATAAAAGTGCTGTTGCTCCCTGACGGTGATGACCCCGACTCCTTCGCCCAGCATCATACGACCGCCGAAGTCGAGGCATATCTCGCCGAAAACGAGACTGACTTCATCCGGTTCAAGACGCGCATACTTCTTGATGGTGTTGAAGATGACCCTATAAAACGGTCAAAGGCAATTTCCGATATAGTGCAGTCCATCGCATGTATTCCCAATGAAATCACCCGCACAGTATATATAAAGGAGTGCAGCCGCTCGTTTGGAATAGACGACAAAGTCCTTACGTTGCAGATAGCCAAGACCATTGCATCTAAACGGGAGAAGCAGTTCAATCAGCGACAAGGGACAAACGAGATGCCTGACGTCAATCCGCCCGTCGAGGAAAAGCATGAAGAGTCACATGCTGCAACAAAGCTTGTACAACCCAGCGGATATGAAGCGAAACTTTATCCCACCGAAAAAGAACTTCTGAGATATGTTCTAAAATATGGAGTCATGGATCTGTGTGAGGAAGTTGACGCTGACGGCAATACTGTTCCACTTAAAGTGATCGATTTTATAAATGAGGAAATGGTCGGCGACGCTATTGACTGGCAAGTCCCGATTTTCAAGAGGACATTTGAAACTGCATGGAAATTATATACCGAACATTGGAACAGTGACTTCGATAGATTCCGTCAAAGTGCTCTTGAGGAACGTCAGCGTTGCTGGGATGAAGGCGAAAACGAGATTAAGAACAATGCGTCAGACCTGTCTGACATCCGTAACCGCGAACTTATATTGCAATCACGATGTGACGAGACCTATAATAAAGCTCTTGACGACTTCAAGCAACTTTATATCGAAAAGGCTCTTGCCTCATGTCCCGATGATGAAATACGCAGTCTGACGATAGATCTCGTAAGCGAAAGACATCACCTGAGTAAAGTACATACAAAGTATGCTCATGTAGAAACTGAAGCCGAACGTCTTGAGGAACTCATTCCTAAAGCAATATTCTGCTTAAAGGATGCACACGTCAGTTGCAAGATAATCATGGCTAAAGAGCGCCTCAAGCAGCTCTACTCTACTCCGGGAACCAACATGGATGAAATCATGGCGGTACTTGCCGACATCACTCGCCTGAACAATCTACGCAGTGAGTTTGCCCGTAATCTCGGAGACCGTGTTGTCACTCCAGGCAATTGAGAAAGGATAACAGCTTCATATCATAATGTAAAATAACGAGCGTAACGTGAGCGTATGTAGAATCCTGCAACCGATGATGCCGGACTGAGTGCACCATTCTCCGTAACGTTTATACCTATCGCTTTCATATCAAGCAACTGGGCAAGTTTGTGCATGAGCGTCTGGTCAGGCAGTGACGGATAACCTATCGCAGGGCGTATTCCCTGATATTTCCCCTGTTTGATTGATTTAAGGTCAAGAGGTTCGTCAGGGGCATAACCCCATAATGATGTACGCACGTTATAGTGCAACCACTCCGATGTCGCTTCAGCCAGGCGGTCGCAGATCGATTGCAGTAATAAATGGTAATAACTGTCACCCCTGTTATCATCCGAAATCATGTCGCGCAATGTCTTTCCGATAGTGACGGCAAAGCATCCGACATGGTCACCAAACTCTTTCGGAGCCACGAAATCGGCAAGAGACAGACATTTATCCCGACTGTCAGTCGCGTGTTGTCTCGGAGTAGGAATTGTAATATCCGATATCACGATGTTGTCACCCTCGGGATATGCGTCATAAAACCCGACAGAACAATTCATCGTTGCACCCAGCTTTTCAATTTCGTCAAGCAGAATTTCTGCATCGGCACGCAACTGGCTGGCAACTTCATCTTTTGACGTAACCCTCCAACAATTGAAGAAATAAGTCCAATTAATAAACTGCCTGACATCAGCGACATTGACATCCTTTATCTCGCGGACCCCTTTGAATGACGGTGATTTAACCGGGTCGTCGTTGTAGTCAAACGCAGGTATTGTTTTCTTCTTATCAGTCACTTGAGCGCCTTGATAAGTTTTGCGCAACAATTCCTGAGCGCCTTTTATCTCAGCGATTGTGTTGTCCCGGTCATTGATAAGCCTCGATGCAACGACCGGATTACGTGAGGCATCCGACACTCGTACCACCACACCGTCTCCATATGCAGGAGCGATGAGCAGTGCGGTGTGAAGCTCGGACGTAGCGGCTCCTCCGACCAAAAGAGGCACCGTAATCCCGGCATTTTTAAGAGCCTCGGCTACTATCACCATCTCATCGAGTGACGGCGAGATAAGTCCGCTAAGACCTATAAAATCAGGTCGCAGTCTCAACGCTTCACTGACAATTACTGATGCTTCAACCTGAACCCCGAGATCCACGACCTCAAAGTTATTGCAACGCAGTATCACACCCGCAATATTTTTACCTATATCGTGAACATCACCTTTAACCGTCGCTATCATAAATAATCCTTTACGGCTTCCGACAGGGCGGTCAGCTTCAAGCTGCGGACGCAGAATATCAACGGCGCGATGCATCGTACGGGCACTTTTGACCACCTGAGGCAAGAACATTTTACCACACTCAAATAGATTGCCGACACGTTCCATACCGCTCATCAGCGGACCTTCGACCACTGCGTTTGCCGATCCGTGAAGTGTGATTGCCTCCTCTATGTCGGTGGCAAGAGTTGACTCGTCACCTCTCACAAGCGCATCGCTCAGCCGCGTGTCGACATCACGTTCAGTTTTGACAAAACCGTCGGGCGCCTCAGTTCCTGATTCTGAAATAAAGGACACCGACTCGGTAATCAGCCTTTCAGCAGCATCCTCACGACGACATAATATAGCATCTTCAATCAGTTCAAGCAACTGAGGGGGTATCGCGTCATAGGTAACCTTTGCCCCCGGATCCATTATAGCCATGGACAGCCCGGCATTTATGGCATGATACAGAAAGACGGCATGCATTGCCTGTCGCAGATAATTATTTCCACGAAATGCAAATGACAGATTACTGATGCCGCCGCTTGTTTTAGCTCCCGGCAGATTTTCATGAATCCATTTTACTGCCTTGATAAAGTCAAGTGCATACCGGTCATGGTCTGGTATCCCGGTGGCAATCGTCAGTATGTTGGGATCAAACACTATATCCCGCGGATTCATTCCCACATTCTCGACGAGCAGCCGATAGGCTCGACCGCATATCTCTATTTTACGTTCGTAAGAGGTTGCCTGTCCATGCTCATCAAATGCCATCACGACAACAGCGGCTCCCATCCGGTTTATTATTCTTGCCTGCCGCAGGAACTCCTCTTCACCATGTTTCAGCGAGATTGAATTGACAATAGCACGTCCGGGGATATTTTTCAGCGCAGTCGATATAACGTTGAAATCCGACGAATCAATCATCCACGGAACTTTTGTCACCTCAGGTTCGGAGGCAAGTTGGCGCAGGAAGTGCTCCATCTCAACCGACGTGTCAAGCAATCCGTCATCCATGTTTATATCAAGAATCATCGCGCCGTCGGCAACCTGTTTATGCGCAATAGCAATCGCCTCATCGTAAGCTTTTTCTTTAATCAGGCGCAGGAATTTACGACTACCTGCAACGTTACAGCGCTCGCCGACGTTGATAAATCCACGATTATCATCAAATATTTCTATTCCGGCGAGCCATGAAATATTGCCTTTACCCGGTTGACGCGGGATTCCGTATTGACTGATTGCATCCGATAGAGCGGAAATATGATCCGGTGTCGTCCCGCAACATCCTCCGACAATATTTAACACACCGTCCTTAAGAAGCGGGATTATCGCCTCGACAAAACGCTCCGGGGTCTCAATATAGCGACCCATTGTGTCAGGAAGCCCGGCATTGGGATAAAACACAGTTGCATAAGGTGATATCGAAGCAAGTCTGCGCAGATGAGACGCGAGTCCCGAAGGTCCTGCCGAACAGTTGAATCCGACTGCAAGCGGTCGGGCATAGTCGATTGTTGACAAAAAGGCATCGGGAGTGTGTCCTGACAGAAGTCGCCCCGATGAATCGGAAACAGTCGCCGACACTATTACAGGAATGTCGACATTCCTCTCATCCATGGCACGGCGCGCACCGTCAATAGCAGCCTTGGCATTGAGTGCATCAAAAGTTGTCTCGATTAGCAGCATGTCGACACCTCCGTCAATCAAAGCTCCCGCTTGTTCGTAAAATGAATCACTTAAGGTATCAAAATCGACATTTCGCGCTGCGGGGTCATTCACATCGGGAGAAAGAGATGCCGAATAACCGGTAGGACCGATTGAACCGGCTACAAAGCGTTTTCGATCAGGCGTAGAATACCGATCAGCCTCAATGCGGGCAAGCCGCGCACCAGCGAGATTTATCTCTTTGACTAACTGTTCGGTACCATATTCACGCTGTGACAGCGATGTCGCATTAAACGTGTTGGTCTCTATTATATCAGCACCGGCTTCAAGATATTGCCGGTGAATATCCGACACTACATCGGGGGCACTCAGACACAGAATGTCATTATTACCTTTCAGTGGCAACTTGTGAGAACGAAAACGCAACCCTCTGAAGCGTTCTTCGGCGAGCTGCCTACGCTGAATCATCACACCCATTGATCCGTCAAGCAACAAAACGCGCTCTTTGAGATATCGGTTTATATTATTTTTTGAAGTTTCCTGACCTGACATTTACAATAACGTAATTTTAATAGACACATCTTGCTATCTCAGCAACACTGTTGGTGGCGTGCATTGCATAAAAGTGGATACTCGGCACACGTGCTTCAAAAAGCTCTTTAGCCTGTGCCGTCCCCCACTCGATTCCGAGTTTTTTTACATCTTCATCGCTGCGGCATTTCATCAGTTCATTAGCAAGTTCCAAGGGAATATCAATATGAAAAATACGCGGAAGAAGTGACATCTGCCGGAGCGATGTCAGTGGTTTTATACCGGGAATGATCGGGACCGTAATACCGCTTTCACGACATCGTTTCACAAAGTCAAAATAACGTCGGTTGTCAAAAAACATCTGCGTGACAATGTAAGACGCACCCGCCGCTATTTTTTCTTTCAGATATATCATATCGGTCTCATGATTCATTGCCTCTTCATGCTTTTCAGGATAGCCGGCAACTCCGAATGTAAATTTATCGGTCAAAGGCTGAACCACTGTTCCGTCAGCCATTATACCGTTATTGAAATCGTTGATCTGAGATGCAAGCGCCGACGCATGAATGTGTCCGTCAGGACAACTTGTAAACGACGCCGAATTGCGCTCACGGTCGCCTCTCAGTGCAAGTATATCAGTAACCCCGAGATATGACAAGTCGATGAGTTGATCCTCAATTTCGCGCCTACTGTAATCACCACATATAATATGAGGCACAGGTCGGACTCCGAATCGCTCTCTAAGCACAGCTGCAATAGCTACCGTGCCGGGGCGTTTCTGAGCAGTCGAAACCTTATATGATCCCCCACCCATGTGGATGTAGCTGACCTCGGTGCGGTGGGTAGTGATATTGACATAGGCAGGTTTAAACTCAAGCAACGATCTCATATTATCGAGCGTACGCTCTATGTTGTTCCCTCTAAGCGGTGGCAGTATCTCAAACGAGAAAGCTGTGGGATGGTCTGAGGCAAGAAATGATGCAACGCTATCCATTTTTACAAATCTCCGGAATTTTAATGTTTTTCCAACGCCTGACTGAGATCCGCGATAATATCATCAATATGTTCCAGACCGATACTCAGGCGTATGGTCGACGGTGAAATATGAGCGAGCTGCAACTCTTCCGGGTTCATCTGAGAGTGAGTTGTCGAAGCCGGATGTATTACGAGACTCTTTGCATCGGCAACATTGGCAAGAAGCGAGAATATCTTTAGAGAATCAATGAATTTCCAAGCATCCTCCTGCGTCCCGTCTATCTCAAATGTAAATATGCTGCCCGCACCGTCAGGATAATATTTTTTATAAAGATGATGATCACGGTGGTCAGGCAGCGACGGATGGCTGACTGACTTCACCCGAGGATGAGAGGCAAGAAAATCCACTACTTTAAGTGCATTATAAACATGTCGTTCCACTCTGAGTGACAAGGTCTCTATACCTTGAAGTAACAGAAACGCATTAAACGGAGATATACACGCGCCTTCATCGCGTAACACGACAGCCCTTATGCGCGTGACAAATGGTGCTTCAGGTGCAGCTTCCGCAAATACCGCTCCGTGATAATTCTCATCGGGACATGCAATTGTGGGATACTTGTCTGAACATGCCTTAAAATCAAATTTACCTGAATCAACAATTATGCCCCCCAACGTCGTACCATGCCCGCCAAGAAATTTTGTCGCGGAATGAACTACGATATCAGCACCATGCTCTATCGGACGTATCAGGTAAGGTGTTCCGAACGTATTATCGACAATAAACAGGACATTGTTTTCCCGTGCAACAACCGAAATACTGTCAAAATCAGTCACATCACTATTGGGATTTCCGAATGTCTCTCCGTATATTACCTTAGTATTGGGTCGAATCGCTTTTTTAAGAGCGTCTATGTCATTAATATCCAGAATCGTGTATTCAATTCCACGTGATGCGAGAGTATGAACTATCAGATTATACGTTCCGCCATAAAGGTTATCGGCGGCGATGATATGATCACCTGGACTTAGAACATTTTCCAGAGTATAGGTCACTGCCGCTGCACCGGACGCTAAAGCAAGAGCCGCCACACCTCCTTCAAGAGCAGCTACACGTTGCTCAAGCACGTCTTGCGTGGGATTGGTCAGTCGACCGTAAATATTCCCGGGATCTTTAAGTGAAAAACGATCAGCCGCATGTTGCGAGCTTTCAAAAAGATAGGCAGCGGTCTGATATATGGGTACAGCTCTCGCGCCTGTTTTGTCGGGCGATTCCTGTCCGGCGTGAAGCTGAAGCGTTTCAAAGTGATGTTTCAATAAATCCATTATTATTCCTGATTATTCTGATGCAAAGATAGAGATAATCGCTCGTTTATTCTACATTCTCATAATAATTAGAACAATCGCACTATATATTTGCAATATTATAATCAAATTACACTAAATATATGTATCTTTGTAGTCTTAACCAAACAAATGTTTATACGTTCATGAAAGATTTAGACAAAACAGACATTGATATTATACGCGCTCTTCAGGAAAACAGCCGCCTGTCAGTGAGAGAACTTGCAGCAAAAGTCCATCGGTCGCCGACTCCGGTGTTCGAGCGACTGAAACGGCTTGAGAGTTCCGGTATAATAAAGTCATACACAGCTCTGCTTGACATGGACAAAGTGGGACTTGGATTTACTGTATTATGTAACGTCAGATTAAAACACATAAACACCGAGATACACACCGAGTTTGCCCGCGAAGTACAGTCAATGCATGAGGTGACAGAGTGTTATAATGTTTCCGGCGAATTTGATTATATCCTGAAAGTACAGGTTCCCGACATGAAGTCCTACCGAATGTTTGTCACCGAACGGTTGGGTCATCTGTCAATGCTTGACTCGGTACAGAGTGTTTTTGTCATGGAGAACATCAAACAGTCAGTCTACTCGATTTAGAATAAGGCAGAGATTTAAACGTTAACCGTGACGTGACGCTATTCTATGTCGCTCAATCATTAATGAAAGTTTAATCTGTATCGGTTACCGTAATAAATATTAACGGGTCTCGTTTATTAAATAAATATTCCGTAACTTTGTGTGTTTATTCACGCTCATTCATTACGTCAATGGCTTTTACATCAACCCTACTTACCCGTACTGTCGTCTCCGCGATAATTGCCGTCGGCTCTATCTCGGCTTGTAGCGCTGCACTCACTTTCTCGGGCAACCGTAAAGATGTGATACCGGTAACTCCTGAAAGTTCAACCGGTCTCAACGAGATATATGTCATCGATGATGCTGCGGGAGTCACCGCATCTTACACCGGAGGAAAAGATGTTAAATGGTATCGTTTCAGTTCGATGGGCGGTGCCTACGCTGAAGAAATCACACCCGTTGTTGATGGCTCGACGACAAAAGTCCTGCTCGGAAAAGATGACATGGGATATATAATTGAGGATGGAACTCGCCGGTATTACTATTGGATCGTTAATTACGCCAATCATGAATTGACTATCGACAGTGCCGACATATCGGCTGACAGTGACTGTAACATGACAATTATCTCGACACAAGGAACCGGTGACCGCATTGTCTATTATACCATCAACGGAGCGCCCAAAGAGTTATCACGCGACATAGAAGTAGCATACTCGACATTATCCTATGATGCCGAGTCATCAGTCTACCGCCAGGTTTCAGAGTCGGAAACATTCAGTTGGCTACAACCGGGACTTCGTGTCAATGCACCGCTCTGCGATACAGAATTCATTGTAACTGGTGACCGCTTCCTGCTACACTGGGGCTCGGAGATTGAAATTGTCACCCCTGTCTACCATACGATAGCCGTAGCGGTCGAGTGCTATGCCGAGCAGACCGAGCGTGACAGCAGCAATGAGATGACTGAAGAGACAGCTCTCGGTGGCTCAGCTCCATGCGAGATAACGTTCAAGGCAATAACTTCTGATGCCGTTATCTTCAAAGAGTGGCAGATGTCATCTGATCCTGATTTTGGAATTATCGACATGCGATTCAACGACAACGACATGACTTACGTATTCCGCGATTACGGTACCACCTATGTACGTTTCATGGCAAGTAATGCCGAAGGCTCCTGTGATGCTTATAGCGAGACTTACGAAGTGCAGGTTGGAGAGTCACGGATTGAATGTCCCAATGCCTTCTCGCCCGGAGCGTCGGAAGGAGTCAATGACGAGTGGAAAGTGAGTTACAAATCCATTATCGACTTTGAATGTCATATTTTCAATTCATGGGGTCTTAAAATGGCAAGTTTTACCGATCCTTCCCTCGGATGGGACGGCAAATACAACGGGAAACTCGTACCTGCTGGAGTATATTACTACGTGATACGCGCCCTTGGTGCCGACGGCAAGAAATATAAGTTAAGTGGTGACATCAATATCATCAATTATACCGGTTCACGCAGTTCCGGAACAAGTTCCGACGGTACTTTCTGAAAAAGGTCCGATGCCGCCAGACGCCCTGACACACAAACATTTTAACCGACTAAAACACTATGAGATATAGGACTATCTTTACTTCTACATTTGTTGCCATTACCGTCATGTCTTCATGTGCAGCCGAGGGAAAACCTCGACATAATGAGGACATGACAAGAGAAGTGGCACTTGAAATCGTCAACCCGTCAATCCCGTCGAGAATAACTTTTGCCGGACAGACAGTTGACCTTGACCGCATAGACATGTACGAGCGTATGGATCGTGAACTGACATCGCTTGCTTATACTCACGGCAGCACCCTGCTTCTGCTTAAACGCGCAAACAAATATTTCCCTGTTCTGGCTCCTATCCTGAAAAAAAACGGTGTGCCGGAAGATTTGCTTTATCTCGCCTGTGTCGAAAGCTCGTTGAACACACGTGCGTATTCTCCCGCAAAGGCTGCCGGGCTATGGCAGTTTATGCCTGCGACGGCAAAACAGTATGGGCTTGAGGTCAACGACTGGGTTGATGAGCGATATAATATCGAGAAAGAAACCGAAGCGGCATGCCGTTATCTTAAAAAAGCAAAAGAACAATACGGTAACTGGGAATCTGCAGCCGCCTCCTACAACGGTGGAATGACACGTATAACCAAAGAACTTGAGTCACAACTTGCTGAGTCAGCATTTGACTTATACCTTGTTGACGAAACATCAAGATACATGTTCCGCATTCTGGCGACAAAACTGATAATGGAGAATCCGAGACAATATGGATTCATCATTCAGCCGGAACAACTCTATCAACCGGTAAAATACACCACAGTAAAAGTCTCGGAACCTGTTGATGACTGGTCGGCTTGGGCTAAACAGCATGACATAACTTACGCTCAGTTACGCGAGGCAAACCCATGGATCAGAGCAAAATCTCTCCCTAACAAAACGGGAAAGACCTATGAAGTAAAAATACCCGACAAATCATCACTTCACCGCTCGACTCAGGAACAAACCACTTATAATAAAAACTGGATTACAGATTAATGGACAACATACAAGCCAATAACATAACCGATATTCAACCTATAGAATCGCTGACAGTCACCGGTGCCCGTGTTCATAATCTCAAGAACGTCGACGTCACGATACCACATAACAAACTGACCGTTATAACCGGACTCAGCGGGAGCGGAAAATCATCACTTGCCTTCGACACGATATATGCCGAAGGTCAGCGCCGATATATAGAGACATTTTCATCTTATGCACGCAACATGCTCGGATCGCTTGAGCGTCCCGATGTTGATAATATATCAGGTCTGAACCCGGTAATAGCCATCGAGCAGAAAACCGTCAATCGCAATCCGCGAAGCACAATAGGCACAACAACTGAAATATATGACTTTCTGCGTCTACTCTATGCCCGTATAGCCGAGGCTCGCAGTTATATATCAGGCGAACCGATGATAAAATACACCGAGGAGAAAATTGTCAACCTGATTCTCGAAAAGTATGACGGTCGCAAGATATACATCCTCGCCCCTATTGTCAAAAACCGTAAAGGTCACTATAAAGAACTGTTTGAACAGCTACGTAAAAAAGGCTATATGAACGTACGTGTCGATGGTGAACTGCGCGAAATTACTTTCGGGATGAAGCTCGACCGTTATAAAAACCATTCTATCGAGCTTGTGGTAGACAAACTGAAAGTTTCGGGCAAAGATGACACTCGTCTGCGCGACTCTGTTGCAAATGCGCTTAAACAGGGGGATAAGCAATTAATGATATATGATCTCGATGACGAAACTCTCGGTCACTACAGCCAGATGCTTATGGACCCTATCAGCGGTATTTCCTATCGAGAACCGGCACCCCACAATTTCTCATTCAACTCTCCTCAGGGCGCTTGTCCGTGTTGTAAAGGTCTCGGAACAGTAAATCTCGTGGATCGTGACAAGATCATCCCTAATGACACTCTGTCAATAGCTGACGGCGGTATAATCGCATTGGGGAAACAGAAAAATTCAATGATTTTCTGGCAGATATCCGCTATATGTGAGAAGTATGGCTGTACTATAAAGACGCCCATCAAGGACTTACCCGAAGAAGCTATAAGCGATATTCTTAACGGAACCACGGAGCGGCTAAACATCAAGACAGAGACTCTCAGTACAACCAATTATTTCATGTCCTACGAAGGACTGATAAAATATATCGAACTGCAACAGAGCGAAGAGGCTGGAAGTGAAGCACAGAAATGGAGCGGACAGTTCTTTTCCCGTGTAACGTGTCCCAAGTGTAACGGCGACCGTCTCAACCGCGAAGCTCTTCATTTTTTTATCGACGGAAAGAACATCGCGCAACTCTCGCGCCTTGATATCGCCGATCTTTACGAGTGGTCAAAGACGATTGAGGAACGACTTGACGAAAGACGACGCATCATTGCCCACGAAATTCTTAAAGAGATACGCACCCGTCTCGGATTTCTTGTTGATGTAGGTCTCGATTATCTATCGCTCAACCGTAACTCGGCTACCCTTTCAGGCGGAGAAAGCCAGCGCATACGTCTTGCCACCCAGCTCGGGTCAGAACTTGTTAACGTGCTTTATATCCTTGATGAACCGAGTATCGGGCTTCATCAGCGCGACAATGACCGTCTGATAGCATCACTAAAACGTCTACGTGACGCGTCAAACACGATAATCGTTGTCGAACACGACAAAGAAATGATGCTTGAGTCCGATTACATTGTTGACATCGGACCTAAAGCAGGGCGATTTGGGGGAGAAGTCGTGTTTCAGGGAACTCCCGACGAGATGGTGAAAAAAGATACCTTGACAGCCGACTATCTTAACGGCAACCGCACAATCGAAATCCCGGCAACACGCCGTCCCGGTAACGGGAAATATCTTGAATTGAAAGGATGTACCGGCAACAATCTGAAGAATGTGGATCTGAAGCTACCGCTTGGCACGTTTATCTGTGTGTGCGGAGTGTCGGGAAGCGGGAAATCATCACTTATCAATTCAACCCTTCAACCGATACTCAGCAAGAGTTTCTATCGTTCCAATCAGGAGCCGCTGCCTTACACGGCAATCGAAGGCATTGAAAATATTGATAAAATCGTCACCGTCGACCAGTCACCGCTTGGACGTTCACCGCGTTCCAACCCTGCCACTTATACCGGTGTGTTCTCTGACATACGCAGCCTGTTTGTCAATCTGCCGGAAGCAAAAATCCGCGGCTACAAACCGGGGCGTTTCTCATTCAACGTGTCGGGCGGACGTTGCGAGGCTTGCAACGGCAATGGCTACAAAACGATAGCGATGAATTTCTTACCCGACGTTCTTGTACCATGTGAAGTGTGTGGCGGCAAACGCTACAACCGGGAGACCCTTGAAGTGCGTTTCAAAGGCAAGTCGATAGCTGATGTGCTCGATATGACTATCAATCAAGCGGTAGAGTTTTTTGCCAATCAACCGGCTATTATAAAAAAGATAAAAGTGCTTCAGGAGATAGGTCTCGGATATATCAAACTCGGGCAACCGTCATCAACACTCTCGGGTGGCGAAAATCAACGTGTGAAACTCGCAAGCGAACTATCAAAAAAGGACACCGGAAAAACACTGTTTGTGCTTGACGAACCGACTACCGGTCTACACTTCGAGGATATCAAGGTGTTGCTCGGGGTTTTAAATCGCCTTGTCGAGAAGGGTAACACGGTGCTTGTCATCGAGCATAATCTTGACATAATCAAGTCGGCTGACCACATAATTGACATGGGTCCTGGCGGCGGCAAAAACGGAGGAATGATTATTGCGACCGGAACGCCCGAAGAAATTTCAAAAGGAGACTCCCCTACTGCGCGGTTCATTCGTGAAGAGCTTCAGTCGTAGCGTGCGTATGCAATAACCCTGTTAAGTCGGTTGCTGCAATCTCACAAAGAGAGCTTATGCGGCAGCCGATTTTTATTTACGCCAGAAACGGGGGGTAAGCAGTATGAGTACCGTGAAAATTTCAAGACGACCGATCAACATCATTGCCGCAAGAATCCATTTCCCGGCAACAGGCATCACATCATAGGAACAGCCGGCGTTTACAGTTGCTGTATCAAACCCTAATCCCGTGTTACTTACACATGAGAATGTTGATATAAACGAGTCGCTCATTGACATCCCTGATATTATCAAAGCAATAGAGCCCACGATTATTATCATGACATACATGCACAGAAAAGCGATTACCTTTGACACGAGTTCTGGCGGCTGGATCTTCCCGTTAATGCTGACCGATAAAATACGGTTAGAGTATAGACAACGGTACAGCTCGTTCCGACAGTTTTTCCATAAATAAATCATTCGGTCAATCTTGGCTCCACCACTCGTTGAACCTGCACAGGCACCAAAGAACATAAGCACACATATCAATGCGATGATAAAAGTGCCGTAAGTCCCGAAGTTCTCGACTGTATAACCTGTCGATGTGATTGTCGACACTATCTGGAACAACGGATCGACAATAAGCGCAACAATACTGCCCCCTTCGCCTTGTAGTAACAATGAGGCGTCAAAAAGCACAAGCATGCCCACGATAATCCACACATAGGTACGAAACGTCTCGTTGCGCCACACTGCTTTAAAATCTCTTGTCGACGCACGGTAAATCAAGGCAAAATTCACACCACCGAGGAACATAAATACCGTAATCACAACTTTTACATATATCGAGTCCCATGCGCCAATCGAGTCATTGCGGGTCGAGAATCCACCGGTCGACATCGAGCTGAATGCGTGACATATACTGTCAAACAGATCCATCGGACCTATAAACAACAGGACGGCAAGAATCGCAGTCAGCAGAATATAGATACCCCAAAGTCTTTTAGCGGTCTGACTGACACGAGGACGGAGCTTGTCATGGGTTATTCCGGTCACCTCGGCATTAAACATCTGCATACCACCCGATGAATTAAGCATCGGCAGCACGGCAAGAGTAAACAGAATGATTCCCATACCGCCTATCCACTGCATCAGACAACGCCACAGATGTATGCCGTGAGGCAATGTCTCAACACCCGGGAGCACTGACACTCCGGTCGTCGTAAAGCCCGACATTGCCTCAAAAAAGGCATCGCTGAACGATAGCGACATCGATGAGATCATAAACGGTAACATTCCGAAAAGCGACAGTATGATCCACACCATTGTTGTCAGGAGAAATCCTTCACGCTTGCCCATATCGCTGCGATCGTTTCTGAGACCGAACGCCAGTATAAGCCCGGCAACAAATGTGACAGCCGTTGATATAGTAAACGGGATAAAATCGTCCTCGCCGTAGTATAAGGAAACTCCCGTAGGAGCAAGCATGAATACACTTTCAATAAGAAGCAGCCAACCCATTACCCTGAGCAGCATCAACCAATTGATATTATATCTTGCCGTTGTCCTCATCAATTCATATTATAAAATGAATAACACCAATGTCAGCTGAACAGTCGCTCAACTTTATGAAGCGCACCTGACAGGCAGAATACAACTACAATATCTCCTGCCTGAATCACCGTATTACCACCAACGAGCTGTCCGTGACCGTCACGCACGAGACCTGCAATGGTCATGTCACGTGAAAGTTTAAGATCCTTGACTGCGGCACGGGTGATTTTACTGCCAGCCTTGACCTCAATCTGCGCAACCTCGGCATCGGCAAGCGCAAGACATTTTGACGATGTTGAATCAGAATCGAGCAGTAACTGGAATATCTTACTGGAAGCGAGCAGTTTTTTATTGATAATCGAACCGATATTAAGCGCTTCAGCCTCAGATATAAACTGTATGTTCTCAACTTCTGCAACCGTCTTACCTACACCAAATTCCTTTGCGGCAAGACATGCGAGAATATTTGTCTCTGAACTTTCCGTAAGGGCAATGAATGCGTCCATTTCACCGATTCGTTCCTCAAGCAAAAGATCGTTGTCGCGACCATCACCGAATATAATCTCGCAATTGGGGCATTTTTCGGGAAGCCGACGACATTTTTCCATATCATTGTCGATAATCTTTATTTTCCAGTCGGGAGAAGCCATTGACGCGAGCATGACCGCTATGCGACTGCCCCCTACGACCATAATTTTACGTATGCGTTGCGAGCGTTTGCCACATACCTTACGGAGTTCCTCGACATACTCGGGGGTGGTCATGAAATAAAGTATATCATTGACTTTTATGATGTCATCGCCTCGCGGGATAATGGTCTCATGACGGCGTTTTATAGCAGAAACATGATAGTTATGACGGGCAAAAGTCAGGTCCTTAAGCTGTCGACCGATCAACTGGGAGTTCTCGCACACCTTAACACCGATCAGAATCAGCTCGCCCTCATTGAGTTCAAACCAATGACGCACCCAGCCGCAATTAAGAGCTGTCTTTATCTCCTGAGCAGCAAGATACTCGGGATATATCATGTCATTTACACCGGTCTTGGTAAAGAAATCACGATAGCATGATTCCATAAACTCATAATTGTCGATACGTGCCACCGTTTTCTTTGCTCCGAGGTATTTGGCTATCCCGCATGACGTCACATTGCAGTCCTCAAACGGCGTGACGGCAATAAACAGGTCACAGTCAGCAACACGCGCCTCATGCAGTGTCCTGAACGATTTAGGACTCCCGACCTGGGTCATCAAATTATAGTTGGCGTCAATCGCTGCAAGCTTCTCCGGATCATTATCAATCAATATGATGTCCTGCTCCTCGCGCGAAAGCAATTTGGCGAGATGCGAACCGACTTCTCCGGCTCCGGCTATTACTATCTTCATTCTGTCAGATTGTGAAGTTTGACAATCTTCTTATATATCGCATCAGCGTTCATGCCACACTGCTCATAGAGTTGAGCTACTGTGCCATGAGCGACAAAACGGTCTGGCACGCCGATAATTTCTACCGGCAGATGACTTTTATGGGCAATCAACCACTCACTGACAGCTGTCCCGAGACCGCCTTTCATTGTTCCATCCTCGACTGTCACTATCGGACGTCCGGCGTCAAGCACCTCCTGCATGATTGACTCGTCAAGAGGTTTAAGATAGATCATATCATAGTGGGCGACAGAAATTCCATCGGCAGCGGCAAGCTTTATCGCCTGCTCTACCTCGTAGGCAATCGGACCAATCGACAATACTGTAATATCCTTACCATCGGTGAGTTTCTCACCTTTCCCGACACTCAATTCGCGCATCGGTTTATTCCAGTCAATACAATGACCGGTTCCCCTGGGATAGCGTATCGCAAAAGGACCGTGCTGCAACTGAAGCGATGTGTACATCAGATTCCGCAGCATTTCTTCGTTACGCGGAGACGAGATGATGATGCCGGGGACAGCGCGCAGATAAGCCATGTCGTAAAGTCCGTGATGAGTCACGCCATCTTCCCCTACAAGTCCGGCACGGTCGATACACAAAGTCACCGGCAGTCCCTGGATGGCAAGATCGTGGATGATATTGTCATAGGCACGCTGAAGGAACGACGAATAAATCGCACAGAAGGGTCGCAACCCGTCTTTAGCCATTCCGCCGCTGAATGTAACTGCATGACCTTCAGAAATGCCGACATCAAAGACTCTCGACGGCATCTCGCTCTGCAATATCGACATTGACGTGCCGGATGACATTGCTGCCGTTACACCTACAATTCGCGGGTCTGCAACAGCAAGTTCAAGCAACGT
Organism: uncultured Bacteroides sp.; assembly: GCA_964442005.1. Classification (GTDB taxonomy): domain Bacteria; phylum Bacteroidota; class Bacteroidia; order Bacteroidales; family Muribaculaceae; genus JAAVFS01. Next base: position 21,669 of record CAYTWG010000033.1, read on the forward strand.
TTCGCCGAACACATCCTGATATTTAGACGGATGGGGCTTATTGCCACCTTTTTTTATCTTGCCGCTGACCGGATCAAAACGTCCCGGAGCATGCCATGAAGCAGGATCATCTTCAGCCGGTTTGAAGCCTTTGCCCTTAACCGTGCGCAGATGAAGCAGACGGGGACCCTTCATATCCTTTATGTCAGTCAGCACCTTTACGATGCGGGCTACATCATGTCCGTCAACCGGACCGAAATAGCGGATATTAAGACCCTCAAATATGTTCTGCTCGTTGGTCAGTAGAGCTTTGAGACTATTATTAAACCGCATTATCGGACCTCGCTGACGATCTGACACGAGATGCAATTTCTTAAGCAGTTTGTAGGTCTTATATCTTATATTGTTATATCCCTTTGACGTGGTGATATGGGCAAGATAGCTGTTGAGTGACCCCACATTACGGTCGATAGACATGTCATTGTCGTTCAGAATAATGAGGATATTGCTATTGGAATTTGCCGCATTATTAAGAGCTTCAAAGGCAAGACCGCCACTGATCGAGGCGTCACCGATTACCGCTATCACATTTCTGCGGGGCGACTCGTTCATCAGCTCTGTCGCTACAGACATGCCGAGTGCAGCTGAAATGGAATTGGACGCATGCCCAGCCATAAACGTGTCGTACTCACTCTCAGCCGGATTTGGGAACCCACTGAGACCGCCAAGTTTTCGGTTGGTAGCGAAACGATCACGACGACCGGTAAGCAGTTTATGTCCGTAAGCCTGATGACCGACATCCCAGACGACTCGGTCATAAGGAGTATTAAACACATAGTGAAGGGCAACCGTCAACTCTACGGCACCCATGCTTGAGGCAAAGTGCCCCGGGTTTTCGGAAAGAGAGTCAATGAGGAAACGGCGTATGTCAGCACATACCTGCGGCAACTCGTCGACCGACAGTTTTCTGAGGTCTGCAGGTGACTCGATTGACTCGAGCAACTCACCGTCATGATGACCCGACACCGGTTTTTCAATATTATTTCCCATTGCCATTTTTAATATATTTCTTATATAGCGGGACAAATACTATAATACCCGACGCCACAATAGGAAAAATAGTACGCAGATTCCATTCCACGCCGGCTTCCTGATATCGGACAATAAGCCAACCGCAGAATATCACCCAGAGTGCGACAATGCATATCAGTCGGAATATTACAGCTCCTTTCATACTTCTCATATTTTACATACTGCCCAATCATTACGACCGGCAGTAGAAACGCATTTCAAAATCATACAAAGTTACAACTAATCCGTGTAAATTGCAAAAACATATTCACGGGGTTGGCAAAAAGAGTGTAATGCCCCGAATGGTCATATTATAATAAACAAAACTCCGCTGCCGGGGTGTGACCGACAGCGGAGTTTTTATTGAGAGTAAATAAGAGTTGCTTATTACTGCTGGAGACGGAACTGGACGGGAAGTGTGTACCACACATTCACGGGCTGTCCGTTCATCTTACCGGGGATAAAGTCGGGAAGAGATTTTGCCACGCGAATTGCTTCCTTGTCAAGATCGGGGTCCTTACCACGAAGGAGGACTACATCGCCGACCTTACCGCTCTTGGTAACAACGAATTTAATAATAACACGACCCTGCACACCGTTCTCGGCTGCGATTGTCGGGTATTTGATGTGTGACGAAAGGTACTTCATGAGTTCAGCTTCACCGCCGGGGAACTGAGGCATCTGTTCAACTGCTTCAAACACCTGATTGTCTTCCACGGGCTTCTTCTCTTCAACGATAATCTCGTCTTTATATTCACGGGTTACGTTGATATCGTCAACACCCTGGTCAAAGGTTGTCGCACCAATTGCAGTCTCAGTTTCCTTAAGTTCATCCTGTGACTTGATTTCCTCAGTCACTTCTTCATCTTCGGTAATCAAGAGCTCAGTTGACTTGATTGTGTTAAGAACCTCTTCAGGAAGAACTTCAGGAAGCTGCTCTTCAACACGCTCCTGGATTTCTTCTTCAGGTTCCTCTTCTTCCTCCTCAGCCATCATAGCGAGTTCCTGCTCGATAGCGAGCAGACGCTCACGCTCGGCTTCAGCAGCCTGTTCTGCTTTCCAGTCGGCGTAAATGCCGTAGCAGAAGCCACCGATAAGAATCACAACCAGTCCGAGAATCACATATAGCATAGCTTTATTGTGGCGACGGTCGGAAGAGCTGCGCAGGGTGTACGCACCAAATTCCTTGTTCTTGCCTTCGAAGACAATGTCGGTCCACTCTTTTGATGAAAGATCTACATCTTTTGCCATAATTTTTCTAAATTAAAATGTTACTATATAGTCTATCATCACTGATTCTTATGCTTGAGAAGATAATCAAGAATCATTACCGAGTCAACACCATTGATGTTGTCGATCTGATAACGTGATATCTGATTGATCTGCATCTCGTCAAGAGCTGAAATCACACTTTCCCAAGAAGCTTCGGGAGTAGCCTTGATAATAACGACAGGACGTGTGATCGTAGAGTCGTTACGTATCTTTCGGGCTGCAGCCTCGTAGTCGGCGTCTGACATCTGGTTAAGAGGATTACGCCATTCCTTCTTGAGTTCGTCGATTTTCTTAAGAACTTCTCCATTTCGGTCATGGAGGATTTTACGGATACCCTGAATAGTAGCACCGTCATTACCGCGGAATTTCTCTACTTTCAACACGCCGTCGGTAGTACCGTCAGAGGGGAGGTCGATAAGACCGTCCTTGTCGGCATCCTCAATAAAGGGCTTACCGGTGTAATAGTAGATGGTATTGTCGGTGACATTACCCTTTTCATCATAGTCTGATGCAAGGATGAGGGTAATCGCTTCTGACTTTTTAGCTTTATTCTGCTCGGTCTTATCAAGTTTCTCATTGGTAGGCAATGAGATAGTGAGCGTCTGCGACTTAATCAAAGTGGTACAGAGCATGAAGAACGAGATCAAAAGCATGTTCATATCCACCATGGGAGTGAAGTCCACATGGATATGCATCTTTTTCTGGGCGCCTTTTTTCTTTTTACCGCCGTTATCTTTAGGTTCTATCTGTGCCATAATTAATCGTCATTTTCAGTTTTCAGCGCAGTCATTACACTGAAACGGTTCATCTTGATAGTCTGCAGGTTATCGAGCACCTTATGGACTGTGTCATATTTTGTGCCACGGTCGGCTTTTACTGCGATTCCTTCTCCCTTCTTCATTGCTGACTGAAGGTTGTCGTTACCGGAGTTGTAAATAGCACGCATCCATATCTGGAATTCGTTGGTGACAACTTTGTTTCCGTCCTTGTCCTCATAGACGATATCCTTGAAAGGAATACCGACCTCGGAAGGTTTAACCTCTTTGAGTTTACCCTTACCGTTAACAGGACCAACCTTGCCTTCCAACCATGAGTCACGATCTTCTGACTTCATATTGAAAAATTCGGGCAGGCTTTCAAAAGGAACACCAAACATGTTCATCTTGGCGAACTGATCGATTGCTCTTTCACGTTGAACACGGCTTTCAAACGCAAGTTTTTTGCCGGTCTTAGCCTCATAGTCATTCATGGCGGTGTTGATGATTACTCGACGGATCGAGTCTGATGCCCACTTGCCATCGGCAACTTCGGGATCAGCTTCACCGGTAACGCCTAAGAAAACGTTTCCTTCGGGAGAGACAAGTATCGACGCCACGTTAGCGATAGGTACTTTAATCTCCGATACCGATGACGGGGTGATTACCGTCGCCGGCTCCTTCTGAAGGAAGGTTGAAGTCAACATGAAGAAAGTAAGCAAAAGAAC
>CAYTWG010000034.1:0-24661 GCA_964442005.1 uncultured Bacteroides sp.
CGTCACGACGTGTTCAACAAGTCCGTAGCCGAGAAGTATCCCGAGAGCTATGACGCTGCAGTTCCCGCCGAACTCGTTTACTCCGGCTCGGTAGGTCTGACCGATCCGGTCGACGGAGTTCCCGTCAATGCCGGCAAACTCGTCCTCTCCCCCACCCGCACCTACGCCCCGGTCATCAAGCAGATTCTTGATGAAATGCGCAGCGACATCCACGGCATGGTACACTGCTCTGGAGGCGCACAGACCAAGGTGATGCACTTCGTCGAAAACAAACACGTCATCAAGGACAATCTGTTTCCCGTTCCACCTCTGTTTGAACTTATCAGCCGCGAGTCCGGAACAGACTGGGCTGAAATGTACAAAGTATTCAATATGGGACACCGTATGGAAATCTACCTTGCGCCGCAACACGCCGACCGCATCATAGAAATATCCCGTGCCCACGGTATCGACGCACGCATTGTTGGTCGTGTGGAGGCTGCCGAGACCAACAGGTTGACAATCATATCTGAAAAGGGCACTTTTGAATATTAACCCGCCACAGCATTGACTCGCCGGAGCACAATTTTCTTACGCATGACCGCAGCTGCAACAGTTGCTGTCGCTATCGTGCTGGCTGTGTCTTGTCATCGTTCTGTATCTGACAAGATGCAACACCTTGTACAGGGCGTTTATCCCGACACGCTCCGAGTCGCCACACTTTACAGTCCGACATCCTACTTCATATACCGCGAGGAACCGATGGGCTATGATTACGGACTTGTCAAACGGTTCACCGAGGACAAGGGGATGGAGCTTGATCTTGTTATAGCCCATAACCTCTCGTCTATGATTGAAATGCTTGACTCGGGAAAGATTGACCTGATAGCCTACGACATCCCCATCACTGCCGAGTACAAGCAATCGGTTCTTGCATGTGGTCCGAGCAACGAAACATATCAGGTTCTCGTGCAGCCGCGTAAAGGTACCGACGGGAAAGTCATCAGCGACGTGACTGAACTTGTTGGCAAAGATGTTTATGTCGAAGAGAATACCAAATATATGTACCGTCTACTCAATCTCAACGATGAACTTGGCGGTGGCATCAATATCCATTCCATCAACCGTGATACTCTTATCACTGAAGAACTTATCGGAATGGTATCCGACGGGACAATCCCGCTGACAGTTGTCGACAGTGACATAGCACGGCTCAACAAGACATATTACCGAGACCTCGACATTACGCTTAAGCTCAGTTTTCCGCAAAGATCGGCATGGGGTGTCGACCCTGATAATAAATGGCTTGCCGACTCGCTCGATGACTGGCTCCGTCAGGAACAACCCCGCAACACCCAGGCTCAACTGCTGAAACGCTATTTTGAACTAAGCAAATCAGAGAACGACCTATACACCATCAATCTGTCAAAGGGTAAAATATCGCCCTACGACAATCTGTTCCGGAAACACGCGGACGCGACCGGACTCGACTGGAGATTGCTCGCATCACAGGCTTTTGTCGAGAGCCGCTTTGACTCCACCGTAGTATCATGGGCGGGAGCAAGAGGCATAATGCAGATCATGCCCGGCACCGCGCGTGCCTACGGCGTGACGGTAAACGACATCATAAAACCGGAAAAAAGCATTGAAACAGCAACAAAAATCATCCGTAGCCTTGACTCATCGCTATCGAAATATGTCGCTGACCCCGAGGAACGCAAAAAATTTGTAGTTGCCGCCTATAATTCCGGCATAGCTCACATCTATGACGCGATTGCTCTCGCACAAAAATATGGCAAAGATCCTGCCGTGTGGGATGGAAATGTAGCAGAAGCACTACTCATGAAATCAAATCCCGAGTATTATAACGATCCGGTGTGCCGATTCGGATATTTCCGCGGACGTCAGACTGTCGCATACGTAAAACACGTGATGGATGTCTACAACCGGTGTAAGCAACATATCCAACCTTAGACACGTCTATAAAATCAATTATATTAACATCATAATCAACCACTTCAATGAAAAAGAAATATCTAAGCGTAGCAGTAGTGCTCACTCTTGCTGGTTCTCTCTTATGCACTTCATGTATAGGCAGCTTCACCTTGTCTAACAAACTCCTCGCGTGGAACAACTCAATCGGTGACCGGTTCCAGAACGAACTCATATTCTTTGCGTTCTGGGTTCTCCCTGTCTATGAAGTTGCGGCACTTGCCGACGTATTGGTGCTCAACAGCATTGAATTCTGGAGCGGCACAAACCCCGTAGCCAAGAACACAAAAACTATTGAAGGAAAGAATGGTCGCTACCTTGTTGAGTGCGACGGCAAAGGCTATAACATCACTTCTGAAAAAGACGGCGCGGTCATACGTCTCGACTTCAACGCCGACGAGCAGACATGGAGTGTCATTTCAGGCGATCAGACCTATCCGCTCATGACATTTGTCGACAACAACCATGTGAAGATGATTACTCCCGCCGGGGACATGCAACTTGTCGAGCTTTCAAAAGCCGGAGTGCTTGCATATCAACAGATCGCAACCGGTGCGTTCACAGCTCAGCGCTGATTTCACAACCCTTTTAACCGTTATAACAGCGAGGACACGTCAGTAAAATCACCTGACTTGTCCTCGTTTAAGTTAATAGACTCAAGGAAACACATGATTTTAAGCTCCAAGGTTTTACTGTGAGCGGTTTTATTGCTAAATTTGCAGTCAAATAAACTGTCATGGAAGTACTCTACGAAGACAACCACATAATTATAGTCAACAAAGCTCCCGGCGAGATAGTACAGGGCGATAAAACCGGAGACACACCGCTCTGCGACACCGTCAAGGAGTGGATTAAAGAGAAGTACAATAAACCGGGAAATGTGTTCTGCGGTGTAGTCCACCGTCTTGACCGTCCGGTTGCCGGGATTGTGGTATTTGCAAAGACCTCCAAGGCGCTTTCACGGCTTAACGAGATGTTCCGTAAAGGAGAGGTCCACAAGACCTATTGGGCAATCACGCGCAATCTGCCCCCCAAGACCGAGGACACTCTGACCCATTACATCACGACTGTCGAGCGCAACAATAAGTCATACGCGTCGCCGACTCCGCGCAACGGTGCCAAGGAGTCTCGCCTCATCTACCGCCACCTCGCTTCAAGCGACCGCTATCATCTGCTTGAAGTGCAGTTGCTGACAGGGCGCAAACATCAGATTCGCGTGCAACTTGCCTCAATAGGATGCCCCATCAAGGGTGATCTCAAATATGGCGACAAGCGCAGCAACCCCGACGGCAGTATCTCGCTGATGGCTCGCAACATACAGTTTATTCATCCGGTGTCGGGAAAAGAGATATCGGTCACTGCTCCGGTTCCCGATGATAACCTTTGGCATGCGTTGACCGACAACATCTAATAACACCTACTAATCACAATGGATAAAAAAGACCTCAGAATAGTTTTTCTCGGTACCCCCGAATTTGCAGTAGAAAGTCTCGACCTCATTTACCGCGAAGGTTACAACATTGTCGGCGTCGTCACAATGCCCGACAAACCCGCTGGTCGTGGGCACAAACTACTTCAATCGCCTGTAAAGCAATACGCTCTCAGTCATGGGCTAAATCTTATGCAGCCGGTAAAACTGAAGGACCCCGAGTTTATCGATCAGTTACGCAGTCTCGAGGCTAATCTATTCATTGTCATAGCCTTCAGAATGTTGCCTGAGGTAGTCTGGCAGATGCCGGCGCTCGGGACATTTAACCTTCACGCCTCTTTGTTACCGAAATACCGTGGGGCGGCACCCATCAACTGGGCAGTCATCAACGGCGACTCCGAGACCGGCGTCACCACCTTCTTCCTCAAACACGAGATTGACACCGGAGACATTCTGCGGCAGGAACGTATCGTTATCAATGACAACGATAATGTTGGCGACGTACACGACCGACTGATGCATCTCGGCGCACAGCTCACACTTGACACAATATCACATATTGTTGCCGGAGACCTTAAGCCGATGCCTCAGGACGAGCTACTCCAAGGCGTAGAGCCAACTCCGGCGCCTAAAATATTCAAAGACACATGCCGTATCGACTGGAACCGCTCTGCTAATGACGTGCGTAACCTTGTGCGCGGTCTTTCGCCCTACCCTGCGGCATGGACTGAGATCAAGATAGGTGATAATGAGCCGCTCCAACTCAAGATTTTCAGCGTGACTGTCGATAATGACAGTAATACCGACGTGACTGTTCCGGGAAAAGTTACCGTAAAACGTGACTCGCTCACAGTTGACTGCGCTGACCGTCCTGTCCTAATCAATGAACTGCAACTGTCGGGCAAACGTCGCATGATGGTATCGGAGTTTCTTAAAGGCATCCCGGTTGACAGTCCCATATCAATACGTTAAAATATATTAAAAGCATTTTGATCCTGTAACTAAAGGCACTGTTCTTCGTCTAATATATGAAAATGTGGTATTAATACATACCTTTACTATAAATTTTTCTCACGTTTATCAACTATGCAGTTACTACGCATAATCCCTGCGGCAGCCATGATGCTTGCCTCAGTTGTTGCCTACGCTCTTGACTACCATGTCACAGGTGTCGTCACTGACTCGATTTCTCAACCGGAACTCTATGCAACCGTCCGCGTATATTCGACTACCGACTCGGTCAAACCCGTATCACTCGGAACAACCGATGACTCCGGAGCCTTCAATTTAAAGCTTGACAGATCGGGAGACTATCGTCTGAGTGTAAGCTCAGTAGGAAAAAGCCCGCTTGACAGAAATTTTACAGTTAGCGATAGCTCACCCGTCGCGGACCTTGGTACCATGGTCATCCATGACAACTCAACGATACTTGCCGAAGTAAGTGTGACAGCACAGCGTCCGCTCGTAACAAAAGAGATTGACCGTATAGGATATGACGTGCAAGCCGACGAGGACGCAAAGACTTCCAATATCCAGGAAATATTGAGTAAAGTGCCGCTGGTCACTGTCGAGAGCGACGGTACTATTAAAGTACGCGGTGAGTCTGATTTCAAGATCTATAAGAACGGACGTCCAAACAATACTTATACCAAGAATGCCAAGGAGCTTTTCAAGTCAATCCCCGCGTCATCGATAAAACGTATCGAGGTCATCACCGAACCGGGAGCACGTGAGGATGCCGAGGGCATTGGAGCGATCCTTAACATCGTAACACTCGACAATGTGTCGTTCAAGGGTGTGACGGGAAGTGTTTCTCTACATGCACAAAGCAATAATGATTTCATCCCGGCTCCTAACGTCAACCTGACAACTCAGATTGACAAAGTGACACTGTCGGTTTACGGCGGTTTTTACTATTCAGGACACCGCAGCAACCGCTCCAATTCAGAATCGGAAAGTACCTATCACGACTCAGGCAACCGACTTATTTCAAAATCAAAGACAATCGCAGATCTCTCATCCGATAAATCAGGATATTTCGGAGCCGAAGGAAGTTGGGAAATTGACACGCTCAACCTCATTTCTCTTGACATGAACGGTTGGATGAGCCAATCAGATTGGGCTCAGGAAGGAAACACGGTTATGCTTGCACCCGATGGCTCCACGATATATTCTTTCCGCAATACATCATTATCTCCGGTAATACGCTATCTTAATTTTGATGGTAGCCTGAACTATCAACACTCTACCCGCCACAAAGGTGAAACGCTCACACTGTCCTACCGTCTCTCGACCACAGATCAGCACGAAGAGTCGGAAACCCAATATTATGACATGGTCAATCCTCTCTTTGCCTATACAGGTATAACGTCAGATTCACGCATGGATTTTACAGAACATACAGGTCAGTTTGACTGGACTCGCCCCATAAATGACCAACACAAATTTGATCTCGGGGTGAAATTCATCCATCGCAATAACCACTCCAAGGAAGACCGACAGTATATCGGGGTCAACGATGACAAAACCAACTTTACTCATCGCACGACAATAGCTGCAGCTTACTTTGACTATCGTCTTAAAATCTCGAAATGGAGCCTGCGCGCCGGGGCTCGTTACGAGTTCTCGCATCTATCGGCTAAATTCCGCACAGGTGAATACGAGGACTTCGGCAGCAACCTAAACGATGTGGTGCCTAACGCTGCCATATCCTATAAAATAAACGACTCCCACTCCCTGAAGGCATCCTACTCAAGCCGCATCAGCCGCCCGTATATAGATTATCTTAATCCCGCCGTGACCGAAACTCCGACATCGACCAGTTCCGGCAACCCCAACCTCAACAGCTCACTATACAACTCTCTATCGCTTAATTACTCGCTAATAGCATCAAAAATAACTGTCGACTTATCAGCTAACTATAATTTCAATAATAACGGCATCGCCCGACAGCAGCATGTGATTGACGACCACGTCTATTCAACCTACGAAAACTGTGCACATCAGCGCACATTAGGCTTCTTTGGCTACATACAGTGGTCAATCACCCCCAAGACCTCATTCATGTTCAACGGTGGTCTCAATTACAAATACATAGAGGACCCGTCAGCAGGGCTAAGCCTGTCACGCTGGGGCGGACATCTATATTCCCGTATCACCCAGACTCTGCCGTGGAAACTGAAACTTGAAGGATACATACAATTTTACAGCATGACGCCCTACTCGGTCTACTCTTATTCAAAGACCACTTCTTCAAACCTGTATCACGGTTTCACTTTACGGCGTAATTTCCTTAAGGACGATCGCCTGACAGTACGAGCCACCATCACCAATCCGTTCAGTTCTGACATATACCGCTTCAACAGTCTGACTATTAATGGTGGATACACCGGTAGCAGCGACAGCTATCATTACGGACGCAAATGTTTATCGCTAAGCGTCTCATATCGTTTCGGTTCACTTAACGCCTACGTTAAAAAGACTAATGCCGCCATCAATAACGATGACCTTGACGGCAATGATAAGAAGCAAAAGTAACAATAAAACATTACTCCCCTCATTCCAAAATTAAGATATAAATGACTCGTCTGACTATTTTATTTATTTCACTAATTTGTTCTTTGCCGGTTCTGAGCGCAAGAACTATAAAAGGCATTGTTCTGTCATCTAATGATTCTACGGCAATCACAGGAGCCAATTGCCGGTTACTTTCTGACAACAAATTTTTATCCGGAACAACAGCCAATGTCGACGGAACTTTCTCTTTAGAAACCGATGTAAAATCAGCCTTGAATCTTGAGATTTCAATGACCGGTTTCTCTTCAACAAAAATCATAATTGAATCAGGCAATAAAAATCTGAATATCGGCAACATATATCTTGAAGAAGCAACCGTGCTGAATGAAGTGACGGTGACTGCAAGTACTGTTATCAAGTCAAGCGGACGTACAATTGTTTATCCGTCATCTTCCGATATTAAAGCCTCGGCAACATCTATCAGTTTATTCCAGAAACTGCCGCTCGCCGGATTACAGACTGATCCGATTAACCGGACTTTCTCTGTCGACGGCAACTCTCCCGTTATACTTATAAATGGTGTCCCTTCATCGATTGACGATGTCAATGCGCTGCAACCAAAGGATATAGAAAAAATTGAATTTTCGCGCTTCACCCCCGCAAGATATGCCGATTCCGGTAAGTCAGGATTCATCAATATAACCTTGAAAAAAAGAAATGACGGCGGGCAAGTCTATGCCTGGGGAAGAAGTGCTGTCAATACAGCTTTCGTCGATGCAAATATCAGGACTTCATATCATCAGGGTGCATCTCAGTTCTCGTTACAATATATGCCGTCATGGCGTAACTATCAAAAGGTATATGACAACATTACCGAAAGTTATATCGGAGATGACTTTATCGTAAATCTTGAGGAACATGACCGGAATCCGTTTAATTATCATTATCATGCCTTAAAACTCAAATACGATCTTAGCCCGAGCGCAAAGACATTGTTTTCAGCGACATTCAATGCCACGCCCAACTTTAGCAAAAGTCGCTCGATTGCCCGGACTATCGACTCCGAATTAGGACAATATGACAATAAGAACCTTACTACAAGCAAAGATTTCACTCCCTCGGTTGACCTTTTCTTACGCCAGGATTTTAATGAAAAGAATACATTGGAGGCGCAGGTGGTAGGCACACTGAGCTCGAGCGACTATCGACGCGACAACAATTATATCTTTTCTGATGGCAATGAAGATTCTTATATTATGAATGTCGATAGTCGTCGCCGTTCATTGATCTCAGAAATTAGCTATATACACACTTTTAGCGAAAAGACTTCTCTTTCAGCCGGTTTCCAGAATACGGTTTCACGCAGCACGAACACATACCTGTCATCTGATTATAAACCGGTGCTTACAGAAAATAATAATTACGCATACATCCGCTTGAGTCAACGTGTTGGCAATCTATATTTTGCGCTCGCCACCGGCGCCAAGATGTTTTGGATAAACAACGATCTTAACAAGCGTAATTTTATAAGGAATCTTTCAAGTGCTCAGATTTCGTGGTACATTAACAATAGCTGGAGCATTCAGGGTTCTTTCCGATATACACCGGAGATTCCTTCTCTTACGGCTCTTACAGATTATCCGCAACAGACTACACCTTATCTCATTTCCAATGGTAATCCCAAACTTAAAGTAGCCGAGAAATTTGTTTATAACATAGGTGCTGATTACACTTATAAGAAATTTACTGCTTCTTTTCAATCCGCCTATGCCAATACCAACAATAGCGTAATCAGCGACGTTACCTATACAGGGGATGGCTTGTTTTTATCCCGGTCCGTCAATGCTAAGTATCGACATGTATTTCAAAACGACTTAACTTTACGAATCAGTGATTTTTACGGATTCGGAGCCAGTCTTTACATGAGTCTTACCCATTATCAGACAGCAGGCGCCGATTGGAGCCACAAACTGACCTCTTTCGATGGTAATATCGTATTATGGTGGAACAAAGGTCCCTATACGATTTCATATTGGCGTAAATTGCCCGGCAAATACCTTAATGGACATTATGTCGGTAAAGACGAGAACGGCGATGCCCTACAATTTGAATGGCAACCTGACAAGCACTGGACCGTTGGAGCAAGCTGGATGTATATGTTCGACAAGAAAGGTACCCGCTATCCAATGTGGGACTATTCGTCGGTCAATCCTTCCTACCGTGAACGCTATATCAAGAATAATGGAAATATGATAGTCCTCTCGGTAAGTTATGCAGCTGATTTCGGTTCTATATTCCGTATGTCACGACGTAATCTCAACAATTCCGATAACAGTTCTTCTTTACTGAAACTTTAATCATCAAACATACTGAACACCGGTCTGGTACTATAAGTCCATCCACTAAATTTCAATGGGATATAACCTCCATTAAAATAGCATATTATACACAGCAGCCGATTCATGAATCATGAATCGGCTGCTGTGTATAATATTAATGATAAATCAGATCAGATACCGAGATCTTTCTTAATCAATTCAATTTTTGCAGCGGCATCCTTGTTGGCTTGCTCATACTGTTCCTTAGAGTCGATGTGGCTGTGAACCTCGATGTAGAACTTGATTTTAGGTTCTGTTCCCGAAGGACGTACCGATACCTTGGTGTTATCAGCGGTAAAGAACTGAAGCACATTGCTTGTGGTGGGGAAATCCATCTTGTCGATCTTTCCGGTACGCAGGTCGGTGCAATTCAGGTCAGCGTAGTCCTTTATGAGGACAACTTCACTGCCCCCGAGCTGTTTGGGAGGATTGGCACGGAAATCTTTCATCATCTGCACGATTTCCTCAGCTCCACTCTTACCCTTACGTACAACCGAGATGCCCTGCTCATGAGAATATCCGTTCTTAACGTAGATATCCTGGAGCATTTCATTAAAGTCCATGTTGCGGTCCTTAGCCCATGCACAGATCTCAGCCATCAACGAAATAGCAGATACAGAGTCTTTGTCACGGCAGAAATCCTCGGCAAGGAAACCGTAGCTCTCTTCTCCACCACCGAGATAACGTGCTACACCCTCGTTATTGCGGATGACGTCGGCAATCCATTTGAAGCCGGTATAGCAGTCATACATCTTGATATTATTGTTAGCAGCAATAGCCTTGATTGTCTCAGTTGTCACGATAGTCTTGACAACATACTCGTTGCCGGTCAGTTTACCAAGCTCGCGGTTACGGAGCATGAGGTAGTTAAGGAGAATCATCACAATCTGATTGCCGTTGATGAGTTGATACTCACCGTCGCTGCCACGAACTACGCAACCGATACGGTCAGCGTCAGGGTCTGAAGCGACCACAAGGTCGGCATCAACTTCCTTAGCCTTGGCAATAGCCATTGCCATTGCCTCGGGATTCTCGGGGTTAGGAGAATCAACTGTGGGGAAATCGCCTGACGGAATATCCTGTTCGGGTACATGGATAATATTGGTGAAACCGTAGTTCTTAAGCGACTCAGGGATGAGAGTGACACCGGTTCCGTGAATAGGTGTATAGACAATCTTGAGATCGGCATGACGCTTGATAACCTCGGGATCGAGAGAAAGAGTCTTGATCGCAGCAAGGAAATCCTTATCCATTGCGTCACCGATAATCTCTATCTTAGAGGGATCGCCCTTGAACTTAATCTCGTCGATACCCTTGATTTTGTTGACATGATCGATGATATTCACATCGTGAGGTGCGATAATCTGTGCTCCGTCAGCCCAATAAGCTTTATAGCCGTTGTATTCCTTGGGATTGTGGGATGCTGTGATGTTGACACCGCTCTGGCAGCCGAGATGACGTATTGCAAACGACAATTCGGGGGTCGGACGGAAACTGTCAAAAAGATAAACCTTGATACCGTTAGCCGAGAAAATATCAGCGACAATTTCGGCAAACTTGCGCGAGTTGTTGCGCACGTCATGACCTACTACGACTTTAATTTCGGGGAGGTCGGCAAAGGCTTCCTTAAGATAATTAGCAAGACCCTGAGTAGCAGCGCCTACTGTATATATATTCATACGGTTGGAACCGGCTCCCATAATTCCGCGCAGACCACCGGTACCAAATTCAAGATCCTTGTAGAACGACTCGATGAGCTCGGTTTTGTCATCGGCGTCGAGCATGCGTTTAACTTCGGTACGGGTCTCTTCGTCATATCCGTCACCAAGCCACAGCTGAGCTTTCTCAGTTACAGTTTTCAATAATTCTTCATTCTCCATAATTCAGAATTTTTTGAGGGGATGTATTGTTAATGATTAAAATATTATTTCAAAAATTTAAGTTTATAAGTTAAAGGCAAAGATACCTTTTTTCATTATAACTACAAAAATATCACTGAAATTGTTGATTGCAATATCATAAATGATTTTAAAACGATTTAAACATCGTTCCGGCATGACCCTACCACCTGAATGTCGACCTGTCCACTGTCGTGTTTCCGCAGTCATCGGTCACAGTCATCGTCACGCGATGAGAAATCCCCTTGCGGAAACGTGACGGGTCCATAACAAACGATACCGTTCCGGTCTTACCGTCAAGTTCAAACAGGGCATACTTGCCGTCAATCTCTCCACGGAAAGAGGCGATTCCCGACAATCCGTCAGAAATCTTATATATAATTTTGCCGGTTTTACTCCACTGCACCGGGCGCACGGGAGTCACTTTAGGTGCAACCGTATCAATCGTCACGGCATAATCACCAAACCGGTTTACGTCAGCTATCACATTTCCGGAATCATAACGCGACGAGACAGCGGCACGTTTGTTGCCATTGAAACGCACAAGACAGTATTTCTTCTTATCTGTCATGTCGTCAGTAGCGAGAGGTAGCGACAGCGTGAAATTTCCGGCAAGTGGTACCGACGGGCTGCCGACTGAAAGCCGGCGGGACCGGTATCCGTCAGCCACGGCTGATGACATCGACAAGACCGCGTCGGAATAAAGGATCCCTGCCGGGATAGTCACACGGGCGCCATATTCGTCAACAATCTCGTTGTCACGGTCATAAGCATATAATTCTCCATCTTCATACGCGGGAAGTATCTCCTGCGCCTTGCCGGTTATTGTGAATTTCACACGGCGCCGGTTGCTATGTTCGTCCTCCAGGATAAACTCGCATGGATAATCACGCTCCTCATAGATTTCAAGCGTCCCGTCACCATCAGTTTCTATCATCGTGCTCAATGGCTCCGAATCAGGCTGCTCGGTTATCATCACCCATGACCCTTTATTGACAACGTCGCCATAGTCGACAAGAGTGTTGACCGCACGAGTCTTGTTGAAGTCCACACGATCGATTGTCCGACGATATATCACATCTCCGTCAAACTTAAATGTCAGATATTTGACACCGTAAATATTAGTTGTCCCGGTCATCCGGTCATAAGCCTTTATCCCCGGCACCACACGTCCCCATGCCGTGAATCCTTTTGAAAAATCAGCAGGTGCGAGATAAGCGGGACGCGCCATGCCGTTGACCATACCTTCACGCGGATAAAGGGCAAGCGACCGCACCTCGGGGGCTACGTTGTCGGTCAGCCGATCTCGATAATATCTCAACGGATCGAGAGCATCGCCGGTCTCGGTGTCCCGCACATCCATGTGAAGGTGAGGACCGCCGGACGAACCGGCATTTCCACTTTTACCAATCACCTCGCCACGCTTTACCGGTAATTCGTCAGGAGCAAACGTAAGATCAATTGAAAATGTCTCGTCGGCATACTGACGCGGACGTACCTTCCCGTCAATCGCTGACGAGAATGATTCAAGATGACCGTAAACAGTAGTAAGTCCTGTCGTGGGATGTGTTATGTAAACCGCCCTGCCAAATCCCCACGGCGATACAAGCACACGGCTAACATAGCCGTCATCGGCTGCATGTACCGGAATGCCGGTCACACCCTTGGTCTTGAAATCGACGCCTGAATGAAAGTGATTGTTGCGTAACTCACCGAAGTTGCCGCTAAGCGATAGAGGAATGTCGAGGGGCACCCTGAGCGACACGGCACGATCTGTTGCTGCCGATGCAGACTGACCGACGAGCGAAGCTGCCGCCAACGCTAAGACAATTGTATATATTTTCATTTGCTTTCCTTGATAACTTTTCGTTTCTACAAAAATAGTGAATTTTTTTGTAGAAACGGACCTATTACAGTCAATCGTTATCGAAGAAATCGCGGTGCAAGAAAGAAAAGTCCGAATGAAACACCGCCGTTCCAGTTCCGCGAGGGATAACTCTGGTAATTGCAGTAGACACTAAGAGCGGCAAATCGGAAATTATAGACTCCCGCAACCTCACAATAACACTGCGGATCGGCAAATCGCTTGCCATAAACAGGTGTCAGCATGTCATCACTCTCCATAATCTTGCGATACGGGAGGAACAGATTGAAATTGCCTCGCAGTTGCAGGTTATCGCTAATTTTCCATATCGGGACAACTCCGACAGCTCCATAAGAATTGGCACGAAACGCAGGATTGAATGAATTGTAAGCCGACGGAGTAGGCGTAAACGCAGGAGCCGATACTATCGACGCATTATACGTATCGAGCAGGCGGCGTGAAGATGCAAGTATCTCGGCGGTGAATCCTACCGAACAATGCCGACCTATCGGGAAATAACTCTCAGCCGTGACATTACCCTGAAGCCACCCACGATTAGCCTTGTGATCCACAGGTTGCGCAGCACGACTAAGAAGGTCTCCCGGGCGATAGTCATACGAACCGTAGACCCACATCGCAGTCGCACAAACACGGCTGCCTGACGTCGGATAAGAGATATCGTCGAGTGTATTGTAGTCGTATGCCGCACGTGCCTGTCCGAGATTGAACACCACACGGTCGCGTGACACATCGGCATAATTGACATGATCATTACGATAAGAGCGGTCGACCAAATGACCGAAACCTACCGAAACATCAAACTTGCCGCTGCGACCAGCCGCTACACCGTATTTGATACGCCCGAAAGCCTCCACCCCGGTGATAAACGTAGGCATGTTGTCCTGATAGAAGAGTTTATCGCTCTCATAGAAACGATGACGCGACACAACGCCCTGAAAGGTTAGTGCTGATGAAACATGAGTGCGCAGATACAGACGTGCGTTGACCTGTGCCGCCATGTAGCTCTGCCCTATCCATCCATCAAGTGACACATCGAAAGAGTTGAACGATAAGGAAGAATACTTACCCGAAAGAAATACCATACTGTTTATTGATGACGTTATATATCCACCGACACCGACTGTGATATTATCCTTGACACTCGCCTTGACATCGAGATTGAACAGTCCGTTTTCAGCATCATACTCAGCCTGGGGAAAAAGGTCGCGGAGCCTGCCGGGAGTGATTGCACGGTAAAATCCGTCACGAGCCTGCGAGATCCCGAATGTATCGGTTCGACCCTTGGTAAACAGGTACTTTATATATTTGTTCTGAGCCGGCGACGCGCCTGACACGCTCACCGAGTCAAACCTTACATAAGGAGTCGCCGACTTGAAAACCGCCCTGGAAAGTTCGCGGGTAACAGCCGGAACACGTGCCGTCACCCGTCCTTTTATAGAGTCCATCATCGACATAGCCATGTCATAACCGCGCTGATAGATCGCCTCCGCTTTGGGAAAATCGAGAAGCGAGTATTCGTTAAGATTGATGCGTATCTTGATACCCTCGTCAGCAGGCAGGTCGTAGTCATTGTTCTGTATGATCATATCCTCAAGCTGATTCATCAGATTGTCAGCATCAGCGGCATCGCTTGTACCGTGGACATCAACACCTATCATAATTGAAGGCGCGAAATCACTCCTCATAACATCGACAGGAAAGTTATCGTATATACCTCCGTCATAGACCAGCACACTATCCATCCTTATCGGCTGAAACACAACAGGAAAACTCATCGAAGCCCTGATGGCATCAGAAAGATGTCCGTTGCGGCACACGATTTTGTGCTTGTTCTTGACATCGGATGTAACGCACCTGAACGGCACATACAGTTTGTCAAAGTCGCCACCGCACTGTGCCGTGTAAGCGGCAAACAGTTCCATGAATGCAAAATTCATCGGAAGCGGCGAAATAATACTTGTAGGAAGTTTCTGTTTTGAGGCATGAGGATCACCGCCGCCTACAGGGAGAGACACAATGGTCGGAGTCGGCTCGTTTTTGGTGAAATAATAAACAAGACGCTCGTCAATCTGTCCGGTCGACCAATAGGAGAAGCCTTTGGAAAGTATCAGTTCCATCATCTCGGCAGGTGTATAACCGGCGGCATACAGTCCGCCTACAATCGAACCCATAGATGTTCCGGCAATATAATCGATCGGTATGTCATTATCTTCAAGTGCCTGAATGACACCGATATGAGCAATGCCCTTGGCACCACCGCCACTCAGCACAAGTCCTACCGACTGATGACCTGTCGAGTCGACGCGTTCAACTGCTGCAAAACCGGTCACCGCCGACATTGCAAATAAAAAAAACACTAAGGCACTGAGTCCCCTAAACCTGTCAAGTCTCATAAAATAAAAATAGTCGTTACGCAGGAAAGTATCCGTCGCCATGTAATATGGTAAAAAGCGGCTGAACAATCCCTACATTTTTAACAGCCGACGGAACATAAAGGTTCAGTTCCCTGAAATAAACGAGTCCTTGAACCCGATAAAATATAGTACACCGTCAAGACCGATTGTCGAAATCGACTGCTCGGCGGTCTGTTTGACCTTAGGTTTAGCGTGAAATGCGATTCCGAGACCGGCGGTAGCAAGCATCGGAAGATCATTAGCTCCATCTCCTACGGCGATTGTCTGTGCTATGTTGACATTCTCAACCTGCGCTATGAGTTTCAGCAACTCGGCTTTACGTTTGCCGTCAACTATGTCGCCGACGTAGCGTCCGGTCAATTTGCCATCGACAATCTCCAGTTCATTGGCATACACATAGTCAATACCGAATTTCTGTTTAAGATAATTGCCGAAATAGGTAAAACCACCCGAGAGAATCGCTGTCTTGAACCCGGCGCGCTTCAACACCTCCATCATTCGACCCACACCCTCGGTTATAGGCAGATTCTCAGCTATCTCGCGCATAACGCTCTCGTCAAGTCCCTTTAAAAGAGCGACTCGCTCCCTGAAACTCTCGCAGAAATCAATCTCACCACGCATCGCCCTCTCGGTGATCGCCTTGACCTGATCCCCGACACCGGCGCGCATAGCAAGTTCATCGATCACCTCAGTCTCAATAAGGGTCGAATCCATATCAAAACATACCAGTCGACGGCAACGACGGTACATCGTGTCCTCTTGAAGAGAGATGTCAAACTCTTCTTCCGACGATATCTGCATGAACTTGCGCTGCATCTCGCGATAGTCGCGGGGTGTTCCACGTACCGAGAACTCGACACACGAGCGCGACTTCTTCAACTCCGTATCACCGAGCGGCATACGTCCGGTAAGTCGCTGAATACCGTCGATATTGAGACCTTGCGACGCTATTTCCTCGCTGACAAGCGCTATGTGGCGTGCCGTCAGTCGCCGACCGAGTATCGTGATGATCCAGCGGTTTTTACCCTGAAGATCGACCCAACGCGCATATTCGTCACGGGCGATAGGTGAAAACCATATCTTGACATCCAGTTCGTAAGCCTTGAAAAGCAAATCCTTCATTATGTCACCCGACACATCGCTCGTTGTCTTAAAAAGGATGCCGAGCGACAGATTGTGATGGATGTCAGCCTGACCGATATCAAGAATCATGGCATCATAACGGGCAAGAATAGCCGTCAGCGAAGCCGTCACTCCGGGACGGTCATGCCCCGAAATGGTAATAAGTATCAGTTCTATATCCTTCTCTATGTCAGTCGGGCAGTTGCTTGTCATAGGTATATTCTTTTAATTCCGGTTATTATATACTTGATGAAGAATAGTTGTTCAATAGCAGGCTCACGGTCATTTATCGGAAACGGGTATCGTGAACAGGAATCGGGCGCCATGTCCCTCGTAAGTCGTATCAACCACAACATTACCTTTCAGCAACTGCGCCACAAGACGTGCAATCGGGAGTCCAAGTCCGATACCCTGAGAATACTTGTTAAGCTTAGCATATCGCTCAAATATCTCCTTTTCTTTCCCGGCAGGAATGCCTATACCTGTATCAGTAACAGAGAACGTTATAGTGTCATGCTCCTTATCAATCTCATAATCAAGGGTGATAGAGCCTTCTTCCGTAAACTTAGCAGCATTGGACAGAAGATTGAGAAGCACCTGAGTGACACGATGTCGATCTGTCGCTATGATTGCCGTCGGGAAGTCTTTCTTCGGGTATTTTATTTCGACGCCGGGTTTAAGCTGCAATCTGATACTGTCTATCGCATTATTGCAAATATCGTTTACTGACGTAGGCTTTATCTCGACATGCATCGTGCTGTTGTCTATGGACGTGATGTCAAGAACGTCGCTGACAAGAGTCTGCACCATGTCAGTATTTAGTTTCACGATATTGTAGAAATTCTCCAGATATCCACGCTGCTCGTCATCAATGCAATCGACAATGAGGCGCGAATACTCTACTATCGCTTTCAGCGGGATACTGATTTCATGACTCACGTTGTTTATAAATTCAACTTTAGTACGCTCAGCCTCCCGCACCTGCTCGTTGGCGTTCATAAGTGCGCGCTTGGTGCGTTTGAGTGTATCACGCTCAACGGCAATCGCTCGTGCACGTTCGTCAAGCGACGCAGCGAGCTTGCGGCTCTTCCTGTAAAGGCGCCAGAACACTATAAGCAACACGATCACCCCGACAAAGAGCACACCCAATACCGGAATTATTATATAATAATAAAACAGCTCGTTATTCTTTCCCTCAAGTTCGAGTTTAGCATTCTCACTCTTTATACTGCTTATTTCATAATATCGCTGAAGATCCTGATAAGCATTGACTGACTTCTTGGCAAGAAGATCTTCAAGGACTCTGCTGTATTCTATCGCAGTGTGTCCGAGTGTACGCTGGTCGCCGACAGCCTCAGCAGCATCCATGAGTTCGCGCATAAGCATCCGTGAGTACTGCTCGTCATTACTTGTTTCAAGATAATACTTTAAAAGAGGAATCGCCTCGGCATATCGTTTCTGCGACATCAGGAAGTAGACCTTGGCACGGGTATTCCGGTCAAAATCGATTGCCACATAAGGATCGATACTTGCCAATTCGACTACCTTATTATAGTACTCTTCAATCTCCCGTTGCTGCAACATGCGGTAATTACTCAACAGACGACGAAGGCTGACATAACGCAACCAATCAAAATCGGCAAACTCCCTACCGGCTAAAATGCGTTCTTTCTCCATGCGGTCGATAAGCAGCAACAGTTTACGATCAGCGTCAATCGACTTGGCATAGTCACCATTGCCGGTATAAGCAAGCGATGCACGACGATAGAACTGCAACATCAGTTCATCAATTTTCAGGTCGAGAGAAGAAACAAGATTCATCAATTCGTCGATATACATAGAGAGAAGGTCACCTGTCGTAAATTTCTCAAGATAGACAATCATCGCATAGAGAATCTCAAGTGACTCTTCATCGTTCAGACTTTTCTGATTAGTGTAGTTGCGACACATATTGATAAAGTTCTGCTGATTTTCTTCATCTGATGAATAATTTATCTCCGACATGATGCAATGCAGACGTATGAAAATACCGGTCAGCTGTCTTTCCCGACACTCGGGCATCGATTGCAAACGTTGATAAATCTCTTTCTGAACAGCGAGTTTCCCTTTATTTGATAGTGTCAACAGCCTAAGCGCCTCAAACTGACTGGTCATATCCCCGGCATGAGCCGACGCCCAATAAAGCTGTTCAGCCAACGAGCTGATTGACTCCTGCACTTTCGGATCCACCTCATTATATATACCGTATTGCCCGTGAACATCAATCAGGTCAAAGAGTATGGCAACGCTGTCCTGCGGAAATTTAGCTGATTCGAGACACTCTGAGAGACTATCGGTCACATAGGCTAAACGACCTCGCTCAGTAAGCACGGATGACAATGATTGCATCGACTGAGCCTTGACAATCATAGACACTAACATTACCGCGATAACTAATATATATCTTTTCATTTATTCCTTTTTTATAAGCACATAAATAAGCAATCAAAATATCTTCAGGACACTCCGCTGAAACAAAAAACGTTCTCGCGTCATCACTAAAGAGTGATGCAAACTTAACTCATTTATATATACGGAGACATTTCGTTACCAAAATATATCCATAACGTAGCAACAATGTTACATCATCCCATTCCCCGACACCGTTTTTCAAAAATATTCCAGAACAAGACTATTAAACCCGACTGACAATCCGGGCGTGATTTTAAATCAAACAATACAGATTTTTCATAGAAAAACATCAAAACTATTGGCTGTTAAATAAAAAAGCACTACCTTTGCGGTCGAATTTCGTAATCTCTGACGGGACAAGGCTGCCCGTGAATATTGCGAGTAATGTTAACATTTTAAACTTTATAAAGGAAATGGATTTAATTAAGGTTGCCGAAGAGGCGTTTGCTACCGGCAAACAACATCCCCAGTTTGAACCAGGCGACACTATCACCGTTGCTTATCGCATCAAAGAAGGTAACAAGGAACGTATCCAGCAGTACCGCGGTGTAGTGATCCGTATCTCGGGCGAAGGTAACAAAAAGCGTTTTACCGTACGCAAAATGAGTGACAACATCGGTGTTGAACGTATCTTCCCCATCGAGTCACCGTTCATTGACTCTATCACAGTCAACAAATACGGTAAAGTACGTCGCGCAAAACTTTACTATCTGCGCGCACTGACCGGCAAAAAGGCTCGTATCAAAGAGCGTCGCGTGGTCAACAAGTAATCATCCGATTGATTTCAACCGGTATAAAAAATGCGCTGACCGCCTCTCGCGGAGAGCGCATTTTTTATTTCAGTCAAATTATCTCGCAGTAGACGTCTCAATCAATAGACTATGACTCAACACATTGAGTCACATCAGCACGATTTAAACAAAAAAAATATCAGTTACGATGTAACTTTTTTGAGTTTTTGACGTCAAATAATATAAACCGCGTTTTAACGTTTTTAAGAAAACGGAACGGTCATCAATGACTCAACCGCCAAAATTCTGATAAACCAGATAAGAACAATAAATTTAATAAATTAATCAATGAAAAAATTTGTCACTAAAGTATTCATGATGCTCGGCGCGCTGATGATGCTCTCATCGACTGCAGCAGCCCAGCAGGATGCACCGCTCCCCATTGACCAGGACGTGCGCATAGGTGTGCTCCCCAACGGAATGACCTATTACATCCGCCACAACGAGAAACCCAAAGGACAAGCTGACTTTTACATCGCCCAGAAAGTGGGTTCAGCTCTTGAAGAGGATAACCAGCGCGGTCTCGCCCACTTCCTCGAGCACATGTGCTTCAACGGGACAGTCAATTTCCCCGGCAACGAGCTTATCAACTGGCTCGAGACCGTAGGCGTGAAATTCGGTCAGAATCTCAACGCCTACACCTCTATCGACGAAACCGTATATAACATTTCCAATGTGCCTATCGCACGCGAAAGCGTTCAGGACTCTGTGCTCCTGATCCTTCACGACTGGGCTGACGGACTTCTTCTCGACCCCAAGGAAATAGACAAGGAACGCGGTGTGATCCATCAGGAATGGCGCCGTTCGATGGTAGGTCAGATGCGTATCCTTGAGAACGCTCTCCCCAAGATGTACCCCGACAGCAAGTACGGCTACCGTCTTCCCATCGGAACAATGGAAGTTGTCGACAATTTCCCTCCCCAGGCTATCCGCGACTACTATGAGGCATGGTATCGCCCCGACCAGCAGGGTATAATCGTTGTCGGCGACATCGATGTTGACCGTATCGAAAACAAGATCAAGGAAATCTTCTCGCCCATACAGATGCCTGACAATGCCCCTGAACGCGTTTACTACCCTGTTCCCGACAACGAAGGCACTATCTACGCTATCGGCAGCGACAAGGAACAGAACAACGGTATCATCGAAATGTTCTTCAAGACCGATATAACTCCGCGCGAATTACGAGGCAACGTGTCACACCTGATTGAAAACTATATCATGTCAATGATCACGTCTATGCTCAACAACCGTTTCAACGACATGGAATCGGATCCTAATACCTCTTTCGCTCAGGCAGGTGTATATTTTGACGAGTACATGGTATCAAAGACCAAGGACGCGTTAACTCTCGTAGGCGTGGCAAAGGACAATGACCTCAAGCCCGTTCTTGAATCGATCTACCGCGAGCTCCTCCGCGCTCAGCGTGGCGGCTTCACGATTTCAGAGTATGACCGCGCCCGCAGCGAGTATCTTTCTCGCCTTGAGAAAGCTTATAATGACCGCAACAACCGCGAGTCAGAAAGCTACGTAAAGGAATATGTACGTCACTTCATCGACAATGAACCTATCCCCGGAATCGAGACAGAATATCAGTTCATGAACATGGTTGCCAACCAGATTCCCGTCGAGGCAATCAACACTGTACTCCCCCAGCTCATCACCAATGACAACCGCGTGATTCTTGCCCTCTGCCCCGAGAATGACACATTCATCATTCCGACCGAAGCTGATCTCGCAGGTGTTATCGCAAGCGTTGACGGTGAAAACATCGAAGCCTTTGTCGACGAGGTGAAAGCCGAGCCTCTCATCCCCGCTCTTCCCAAGGCTGGCAAAATCGTGAAAGAACAGACCAACAAGCAGTGGGGCACAACCGAATGGACTCTCTCCAACGGTGTCAAGGTCATCATCAAACCCACAACCTTCAAGGATGACGAAATAATCTTCGAGGCACAGGCTCTCGGCGGCACATCGGTTATCGGTGACGAACACGCTAACTCGCTCATCATCCTCGACGACGCTATCTCGCGCCGCGGACTCGGAACCTATACCAACAAGGACCTCACGAAGTATCTTGCCGGAAAACAGGTTGCCGTAGGTTACTCATTCAGCGATTACATGCGTGATATCTCCGGTTCTTCCACAGTCAAGGATCTCCCCACACTCATGGAACTTATCTACATGTCGTTCACCGACCTGACTCTCGATCAGACCGAGTTTGAGGCAATGCAGCAGCAGATGGCTGGCATCCTCCTCAACCAGGAGTCCAATCCCCAGTACATCTTCCAGCGCGACCTCACCAAGTCACTCTATGACAATCCCCGTCACGCTACTCCCACCTCCGACAACTACCGCAATGCCGACCGCGAAGACATCATGGCTATCGCTCACGCTATGACAGCAAATGCCGCCGACTACACCTTCATCTTTGTAGGTAACATCGACCTCAACACATTCCGTCCTCTCGTTGAGCAATATATCGCTTCTCTCCCCGGCGACGCCAAGAAGGCTAACAACAAGATCACTTACGTTCCTTCACTTGCCATGAAGGGCGGAAAGGCTACCGACACCTTCACTACCAAGATGGAGACTCCCCAGACCTTTGTAGCGATCATCGCTTCAGCCGAACTCCCCTTCAACGCCAAGGATCAGAAGATCGCGTCTATCGCCGGTCAGATTCTCAGCAAACGACTTCTTGAAACCGTCCGCGAGGACATGGGCGCCGTCTATTCAATCGGCGCATCGGGTAACCTCGGTCGCATCTCCAAGCCCAATGCTCTCATGCAGTCAGTATTCCCCATGAAGCCCGAAATGAAAGCCGAGGTGCTTGACTTCATCGAGAAAGAATTTGCTGCAATGCAGTCCAACGTTACAAGCGAAGAACTCTCAAAGGTAGTAGAGTACATGGTCAAGAATGCTGTTGAAGGCAAGGAACTCAACGGCAACTGGCTCAACGCCATCAGTGGTTACGAAATCAACGGTATCGACACCTTCAACGGTGACGTCGATATCCTCAACTCCATCACTGTCAATGACGTACAGGACTACATGAAACGTCTCCTCGACGCAGGCAACTATCGTGTGGTTGTTCTCGACCCCGCTGAATAATCAGCCGTTTAAATCATCCCTATAAAAACATTAGCGGCAACCGGAGCATTTCCGGTTGCCGCTAATGTTTTTATAAAATAGTCGTGACGGGCGCTACTGCACCTGTAGCATGGACTTCAGGACAGGTATTGCCTCGATATCGCTCTGGTCAGGATGACAAGGCACCACCGACGCATAGTTGCGGTCAAGCCAGTAGAGGTCGGTATCAGGATTGTCGGGTTCGTCGTTGATAAGTTTACCGGTCAGCCAGAAGAAAGGCTTGCCGTGAGGTGTAGTGTAGTCCTTGTACTCCTCGGTCCAGTGGCTGTCTGCCGCACGCACCACCTTCAGTCCCTCGATCTTCACCTTTGCCGGGAAATTGACATTGAGGCACACACCGTGAGGGAGCCCGTCGGCAAGCACGGCAGCGGTTATCTTCCTGATAAACGGGTCACACTCCGAGAAATCAGCTGCAATCGAATGATGCAGCAGCGAGTAGCCTATCGCCGGAATGCCGACCATGCAAGCTTCCATCACAGCGCCCATAGTACCCGAATAGATGACTGAGTTGCCGGCATTGGACCCGTGATTGATGCCCGACAGCATCACTGCAGGGTGTGACGGAAGGATGTGGTGCATGGCAAGTTTCACACAGTCGACCGGCGTCCCGGTAACAGAAAAATAGTGCGCGTCGGTGTATTCCGGATGAGTCTCGATAAACAACGGAGTCTCTACCGATATAGCCGACGACTTGCCCGACTGAGGTTGAGCCGGAGCCACGACATAGACTTCACCCAGGTCTTTAACACATGCGACAAGGTGGTGCAGTCCCTTGGCATGCACCCCGTCATCGTTACTGATAAATATAATTGGTCTGCTCATGAGTAAGAAGTATTTTAAATCATTACAAGCTGTGTGACAAAAGTAATAAAAATCGTCGAAACATAAAATCCATACCGCGAAAAGTCCGGTCAACCGGCTCATTGTTCCACGACAGACGGTGATTGTTTCACGAAGTTATTAACAATCGGCGTCATTTATCAACATTTAACGCGATTTGACACGCCCGGGCTTTAATTTGCGAGAATTATTTAATTACTTTGTACTTGAAAAATACAGATTTATATATGGGTAAAATTATAGCAATAGCTAACCAGAAAGGTGGTGTCGGCAAAACGACGACCACCATTAACCTCGCCGCCTCACTCGCCACTCAGGGAAAACGGGTGCTCATAATCGACGCCGATCCGCAGGCTAACGCCACCTCGGGCTACGGCATCGATCCGCGCACAATGAAGTCATCGATTTATGAGTGTCTCGTCGACGGGACTCCGCTTGATGGCGCTCAGGTCGAGACATGTGTCAAGGGTCTCGACCTCATCGGATCACGTATTGATCTTGCCGGTGCCGAACTTGAACTCATATCCATGTCTGACCGCGAGAAAGTGCTTGCCCGATTGCTGGCTCCGATAGCAGAGAAATATGACTACATCCTGATTGACTGCTCCCCCTCGCTCGGACTGATAACGGTCAATGCTCTGACCGCCGCCAACTCGGTGATTATTCCCGTGCAGGCTGAATATTTCGCATTGGAAGGCATCAGCAAATTGCTCAACACAATACGCATCATCAAGTCCAAACTTAATCCGTCGCTTGAAATCGAAGGATTCCTGCTGACAATGTATGACGCTCGTCTGCGCCTCGCCAACCAGATTTATG